>JAEULF010000478.1 GCA_016793965.1 Alphaproteobacteria bacterium
GGAGCGCAAGCTCGGCACGCCCGACGCCGAGCTCGCCTCGCCGGTGCCGTTCTCGCTCAAGGTCTGCATCGCGACGGTGCTGGAGAACACCTTCCGGCTGTTCGGCCTGCCCAACCCCTACCTGACGATGTGCGCGACCTACGCCTCGCGCGCCGGCGAGGGCGAGCGGGACGGCATCACGGAGCTGGCCAAGCTGTGCAAGCGCCGGCTCAACGCCGGCAACGGCAGCCAGTCGCACCGCTTCCTGCGCATCGCCGCCTCGGCGATCGCGCTGCAATGCCCGACCGCCGAGGGAATCTCCTTCGTGCGCATGCGCGTCGATCGCTCGATCGCCCAGCACGGCACCCTGTCGAACGAGAAGTTCAACTTGGACGGCCTGCCGCAATGGGAGGAGGAGTACGAGAACCCGGACGCCTGGTTCCGCGACGTCACGCTGACGCTCGAGGCCGACGGCGCCTCGGTGTGCGCCTTCGGCATCCTGGCGCTCGCCGGCTTCCTCAAGGTCGCGGGCAAGCACGAGGTCGGCGAGCGGTTGCGCCTGACCTTCATCACCTCGATGAAGGGGCATTGCGGCTTCAACGACGGCTTCCGCCCGGCCGACCGCATCCGCGACCTGCAGAACCGCCTGGTCCAGGCCTCCGAGCTCCTGCGCTCGGGCGGCGAGCCTGCGGCACTGCTCGGCGGCATTGCCGACACCTTCGCCGCCTTCAAGGACAAGGAGGCGTCGGCCTTCGTCAGCGACCGCACGGTGAAGCCCGTCGAAGGCCCGCTGCCCTGGGTCGACGACGCCTTGGCGACGCTGGCCGAGGCGAAAGCCGCGGTGATCGACAACATGTCGAAGACGGCGACGCCGACCCTGACCGGCAAGGGCTCGACGATCGGCGGGCGCGGCACCGTCGATCCGACCCAGGCCGCGGCCGTGGACCGCGCCTTCGAGCAGGGGATGCGCCTCCTGAAGGTGCACGGCTTCGCCGCGATCGCCTCGGCGCAGCAGGGCTGACGCGCACGACTCCTGGGGCGCCGCGCTCAGCTCACCGGCACGCAGCGCTTCCAGACCTCGGCCGGCGCGCCGGTCTCGGCGCTCCGCCGCAGATGGACGGTCTCCTCGTTGACCAGCGTCATGACGATCGCGGCGCCGCCGGCCGCCGGGAGGTAGGTGAAGCCGTGCCGGTCGTATTGCCCCTGGGTGCGCTCGCCCCAGGAGGCGACGAAGGCCGGCCCGCGGATGGAGAAGTGCCTGCCGTCGGCGAAGCACCAATTGCCGTCGATCGCGTCGGCGCGCGCCGGCGCGACCGCGAAAGCGAGCGCCGCCGTCGCCGCGAGCAGGACCACGAGAGCGTTGCGCATGGCGTCCTCCTTGGCCGGGAGGCGCCATGGTATGCCATCGCCGACGGCCCCGTCGAACCTCCAGCGGCCCGCGAGCCCGGCCGGACAGGATCCCAGCCCCGTGACCACGCCGCTTGCCTCCCTGATCCGCCGCCGCATCCGCGCCGAGGGCCCGATCACGGTGGCCCAGTACATGGCGCTCGCCATCGCCCATCCCGAGCACGGCTACTACGTCACGCGCGACCCGCTCGGCCGCGAGGGCGACTTCGTCACGGCGCCCGAGATCAGCCAGATGTACGGCGAGGTGCTGGGCCTCTGGGCCGCGCTGCACTGGCAGGCGATCGGCGCGCCCGATCCCGTGCTCCTGGTCGAGCTGGGGCCCGGCCGCGGCACGCTCATGGCCGACGCGCTGCGCGCCGCGCGCGCCATGCCCGGCTTCCGCGCCGCGGCGCGGGTCCATCTCGTCGAGACCAGCCCGGTGCTGCGCGCCGCCCAGCGCGCCAAGCTCGCCGGCATCGACGCGACCTGGCACGACGCGCTGGAGACCGTGCCGGAGGGCCCGCCGCTGCTCGTCATCGCCAACGAGTTCTTCGACTGCATGCCGATCCGCCAGTTCCAGCGGGCGCCGCAGGGCTGGCGCGAGATCCTGGTCGACGCAGAGCCCGAGGGCGCGGGCTTCCGCTACGTCCTCAGCCCGCGCCCGGACCCCGCGGTGATGCTCCTGCCGGAAGCGGTGCGCGACGGCGCGGACGTGCCGATCGGCGCCATCGCGGAGATCTCGCCGGCCGCGATCCTGCAGGCGACCGCCATTGCCAAGCGGATCGCGGCGTCGGGCGGCGCCGCTCTCGTGATCGACTACGGCTATTCGGGCGCGGACTGGGCCGGGCGCCCGCCGCTCGGCAGCATCCAGTCGCTGCGCGCCCATGCCGCGACCGACCCGCTCGTCGAGCCGGGCAGCGCCGACGTGACGGTGCAGGTCGATTTCCACGCTCTCGCCGTGGCCGCGCGCGAAGCCGGCGCCGCGACCTACGGACCGCTGACCCAGCGCGACCTGCTGCGCCGGCTCGGCATCGAGCGCCGCGCCGAGCAGCTCGCCCAGGCCAACCCGCCGCACGCCGGAACGATCGCCGCGGCGCTCGACCGGCTCATCGTCGGCGAGACGATGGCGCTGCTGTTCAAGGCGCTGGCGATCGCGCGCCCGGGCGACCCGGTGCCGCCGGCGTTCCAGGCGAGCGGCCGGGAATCGGCGTGACCGCGCGCCGCGCCGGCGGCGCGGGCCTGGACTTCGCGCGGCAGGCGCGGCACGGTCGGCCCATGCGCAACGCCGCCGCCATGACCGCCGAAACGCCGCAAGCGCCGCTGCCGACGCCGCTCCTGGCCCCCGCGCTCCGCGCGTCGGGCATCGTGCACGGCTTCTTCACCCGCGAGGGCGGCGTCACGCCTGAGGGCCAGTACGCCGGCCTCAATTGCGGCTTCGGCTCCGACGACAAGCCGGAGCATGTCGCCGCCAATCGCGCGCTCGCCGCGCGCGTTCTCGGCGTGGCGCCGGAGCGGCTCTTGACGGTCTGGCAGGTGCACAGCCCGGACGTCGTCACGGTGACCGAGCCCTGGTCGCGGGACGCAGCGCCCGCCGCAGACGCCCTGGTGACGCGCGTCCCCGGCATCGCGCTGGGCGTGCTCGCCGCCGATTGCGCCCCGATCCTCTTCGCCGACGCCCAAGCTCAGGTGGTCGGCGCCGCCCATGCCGGCTGGAAGGGCGCCTTCGGCGGCGTCATCGAGGCGACCCTGGACGCCATGGAGCGGCTCGGCGCCGACCGCGCGCGCATCGCCGCGGCCGTCGGCCCGTGCATCGCGCAGGCCTCCTACGAGGTCGGTCCGGAGTTCCGCGCCCGCTTCGTCGAGGCCGCGGCGGGCAACGCGCGCTTCTTCCGGCCGGGCCGCGGCGACCGCGCGCAGTTCGACCTGGCCGGCTACGTCGTCGCGCGCCTCGATGCGGCCGGGGTCGGGACGGCCGCCGCTCTCGGCCAGGACACGTTGAGCGACCCGCGCCGCTTCTACAGCTACCGCCGGGCGTGCCTGGCCGGCGAGACCGACTACGGCCGCCTGCTCTCGGCGATCGCGCTGGCGGAGCGCTGAGGGCACCGCCGCTCCCCTGCCCGCACGGCGCGCGGGCAGGGACAGGCGATCGCTCCCGCCTCCCCTCTCCGCCGCGTCGGCGGAGAGGGTGCCGGATGCCGGCGCTATTCCGCGTCAGGCCGCGCGCACTTTGCCCAGGAAGCCCTCGACCTGGCGGCCGAGATCGTCGGCGAGCGTGGCCAGCGTGCCTGCTGCCCCGAGCATCTGGGTCGCGGACGAGCCGGTGTCCTTCGCCGTCGCCTCGACTTGGCCGATGCTCTCGGTGACGCTCTGCGTGCCCTGCGCCGCCTCGTCGACGTTGCGCGAGATCTCCTGGGTCGCCGCGCCTTGCTCCTCGACAGCCGACGCGATCGCCGTGGCGATCTCGTTCATCTCCGAGATCGTGCGGCCGATCGACTTGATGGCCTCGACCGATTCGCGCGTCGTGGACTGGATCGCTTGGATCTGCTGCGCGATCTCCTCGGTCGCCTTGCCGGTCTGGCTCGCGAGCGCCTTCACCTCGCTGGCCACAACGGCGAAGCCCTTGCCGGCGTCGCCCGCCCGCGCCGCCTCGATCGTGGCGTTGAGGGCGAGGAGATTGGTCTGCGACGCGATGGCATTGATGAGCTGCACCACGGCGCCGATGCGGTCGGCGCCCTCGGCGAGGCCCTGGACCAGCGTGTCCGTGCGGCTCGCCTCCTGCACCGCCTTGGCCGCGATCCGGCTCGACTGCGATGCCTGGCGGCCGATCTCGCCGATCGAGGCCGACAGCTCCTGGCCGGCCGTCGCCACGGTCTGCATGTTGGCCGAGGCCTGGGTGGCCGAGCTCGCCACGACGCCGGCGATGCGGCTCGACTTCTCCGTCACGGCCTTCAGCGCTTCGGCCGAGGACTTCATCTCCGCCGCGGATCCGGTCACCGTGCGGACCGCTGCGCCCACCGCGCGCTCGAAGTCGTCGGCCAGCGTCCGCATCGTCGACTTGCGGTCCAGCTCGGCCTGCCGGCGGTTCGCCTCCTGCTCGCCGCGCAACCTCTCCGTCTCGCCCATCGCCTGCTTGAAGACGGCGACCGAGCGGGCCAGCGCGCCGAGCTCGTCGCCGCGCGCCGTGCCCGGCACCTCGACCGACAGGTCGTGGCGCGCCAGGCGCGCGACGGCGCCGTTGAGGGCGCCGAGCGGGCGGGCGACGCGCGCCAGGACGATGTACGCGCCGAGCGCCGCGACCGCGATGCCGGCAAGCAGCAGGGCGATGCTGATCACCAGCCCCGCCAGCGCCGACGACTTCTCGCGCGACGCGTGCGCCTCGCTCGCCGCAGCCGCCGCGTACATCACGTCGAGCAGCGTCCCGAGCTGCGGCGTCGTGGTCTCGACCCATTGCGACGCGTTGATCGGGTACTTGCCGCCGGCGTCGCCCGCCTTGCGCATCTCGTCGGCGAGCTTGCGGAAGCCGCCATAGTATTGATCGCGCGCCACCGCCATGGCCTTGGTGATGCCGGGATCGGTCGCGGAGCCGGCAGCGAGGTTCTCGAGCTGCTGCCAGAGCAGGTCGACGCGCTCGCGGATGGCGGCATTGGCCGCGATCCTCTCGGGCGCGATCGGCGTCGCCGCGGCGATCGACTGCGCGATGTTGGACCGCTCGAACCCGGCGGTGTCGCGCATGCGCCACCCGATCTCCTTGATCGTCGCCAGGCGTGCGAGGACGGGATCGGCGGCGGCTGAGGTGTGCAGCGCCGCGAACCAGACCTTGAGCGACGCGTTGACCGAGTCGGTGATCACGGGGATGAAGGTCTTGCGCAGCGTCTCGTCGCGCTGGTCGCGCGGCAGGGCGAGCGCCTTGTCCGCCGCCGCGCGCGCGCGGTTCGCCGCGTCGAGCGCCGCGTCGAGCCCTTGCAGCAGGCTCGCCCTGCCCGGGAACTCGTTGGCGCGCACGGCATCCAGGCCGGCAGCATAGTTGTCCGCCACCTTCTTGCGGCGCGCGGCGATCTCCCGCAGCAGGTCCGGCGTCGCCGGATCCGGCGCTTGCAGCCCGTTGTTGGTGTAGAGGCGCTCCATCAGCACTTCGAACAGGCCGATGACGAGCTTGTTGGCGCCCGCGTCGAAGGCCTGGGATCGCGCGGCGGCGGCATGGCGCCCGGCGCTGTCGGCCGCGTCGCGCCCGAGGGAGAAAACGGCGAAGGCAGCCAGTACGGCCACCGCCACGGTCAGCAACGTCTTGACGGACATGGAGGCCCGGACGCCCGTGGAAGGATTGCTCATCGGTGATGCTCCCGCTGTTGAGCGCCCGGGGGCAGCATTGCCCGCCACCGAGCGCCGGCGAATGGCGGCGACGGGTACGGCAGCGGCCTCCGCGGCGCAATTCGGCCGTCGGAGGTTCGGCCGTCAGGCCGATGCGCCATCGGCCGATTGGCCTGCCGCGCTCGACCAACGGTCGCTCCGGAAGGCGCGCGCCGCAGCCTCATGTTGCGCGTCCGAGCCTGCTCCGCACGCACAGGCTGCGACCGGCTGGACATCAGGGCCGCGCCGCATCAGCTTCGTGCCGACCTTCCCCTGCGCAACGTCCCGGAGAGAGCGAGCGATGGCCCTGCAGTTCGAGCGCGCGGAGTACGCATCCCGCATCAAGGCGGCCTGCGCCGCCATGGCGGCGGCCGGCCTGGACGGCCTGCTGATGTACCGGCAGGAGAGCATGTACTACCTGACCGGCTACGACACCTTCGGCTTCGTCCACTACCAGTGCCTCTACCTCGGCGCCGACGGGACACTGACGCTGCTGACGCGCAAGCCCGACCTGCTGCAGGCCAAGCACACCTCGGTCATCGAGGACATCCGCATCTGGGTCGACCAGGAGGGCGCCGATCCCTACGCCGAGACGCGCAAGGTGCTGGAGGACCACCGCGCCAAGGGCAAGAAGGTCGGCATCGAGCTGGAGGCCTACGGCCTCACCGCGCGCAAGTACCTCGGCGTCGCCCAGGCGCTGCAGGGATTCTGCGCGCTCGAGGACGCGTCGTTCCTGGTCAGCCAGCTGCGCCTGGTGAAGAGCCCGGCCGAGCTCGCCTATGTCCGCCGCGCCGCCGAGCTCGCCGACGCCGGCATGGACGAGGCGCGCAGGCTGGCCGTCGCCGGCGCCTACGAGGGCGACATCCTGGCGGCGATGCAAGGGGCGGTGCTGGCCGGCGGCGGCGACGATCCGGCCAACGAGAACATCATCGGCTCCGGCCGCGACGCGCTGCTCTGCCGCTACTTCACGGGACGCCGGCACCTCGACCCGCAGGACCTGCTGACGCTGGAGTTCGCCGGCACCTACCGCCACTACCACGCCTGCTGGATGCGCACCCTCGCGATCGGCAAGCCGGACCCGGCCATCATCGCCATGCACAAGGCCTCGGTCGAGTCGCTCATGGCGGCGCGCGACGCGCTCAAGCCGGGGCGGCCGATCGGCGAGGTCTTCGACGCGCATGCGCGGGTGCTGGACAGGGCCGGCCACGGCGCGCACAAGATGAACGCCTGCGGCTACAGCCTGGGCGCGCTGTTCGCGCCGAACTGGATGGACTGGCCGATGTTCTACCACGGCAACCCGGTCGTCGCGGCGCCGGGCATGGTGTTCTTCATCCACATCATCGTCTATGACGAGGCGCGCGGCCTCGC
>JAEULF010000039.1 GCA_016793965.1 Alphaproteobacteria bacterium
GTGAGCTTCCGCGACAACGTCGTGAACGAGCTCGAGAACCGGATCGAGGGGATCAGCGGCGTCAACATCGACGAGGAGCTGTCGAACCTCATCCTCTACCAGAACGCCTTCACCGCCGCTGCGCGCGTCATCACCGCGTCGCAGGAGATCCTCGACGATCTGGTCGGCATGGTCCGCTGATAAGCGCCCCCTAGGAGAGCCCTGATGTCCGCCATCCTGTCCCGCGTCTCGACCTTCGGCCAGGCGCAGCAGTCCACGCGCAACATCTTCAGCACGCAGAGCTCGATCAACGACCTGACGGCGCAGATCTCAAGCGAGCACAAGTCGCGCCAGTACACCGGGATCTCGCGCGGCTCGAACCTCCTGGTCAACGTCGAGAACTCGCTGAAGCGCGCCGACGAGTACCGGGAGTCGATCGCCCAGGTGAAGCGCAGGACCGATCAGGCCGAGCAGAACACCAAGGACATCTATGACCTCGCGACGGAGTTCAAGAAGACCCTGGTCTCCGCCTCGAACGCCAGCAACGCCCAGGACATCCCGCTCGACACGCTGGGCCGGCAGTTCTTCGAGCAGGTGGCGTCGTTCCTCAACCAGCAGATCGACAACGACTATATCTTCGGCGGCACGCGCACGGACCGGCCGGCGGTCTCCGACTTCGACACGGTCGTGGCGGCCCTGAAGTCCGAGGTCGCGGGCGGGAAGAAGCTCAACGTCGGCCAGCTCGCGCCGTCCGACATCACGATCACCGACGCGGGCGCGGCGCAGGGATTGCCGCTGCGCGCCGCGCAGGTGCTCGACTACTTCCTGCGCGGCGGGGAGTACGGGACGCTGAACGACAACTTCCCGCAGACGGTGTCGCCGCCGGCGCCGCCCTACATGTTCGGCAGCGCGGGCGGCCAGGCGAACATCAATGCTTTCCGCGGCACGACTGGCCGCGGTGACCTCTCGATCATCCAGTCCACGGGCTTCACCGCGCCGACCACCGGCACGCTGCAGATCCGCGTGTTCAACTCCACCGGCACCCTGACGTCGACTCACAACGTCGCGGTGACGGCCGGCGACACGATGGCGACGATCTCTGCCAACATCAACGCGCTCGCCAACGTCAACTCGTCCGTGACCACGGCCGGCGGCGAGGATCGGATCAACTTCGGCGTGGACAACACCGTGCTGCCGAACGGCTTCGTCGAGATCGGCACGGTCGATGCCGCGACGGACGCGCTGGGCGTCACCGGCGGTCCGAACCGGCAGTATGTGGACTTCCAACGGCTCTTCTACAGCGGCGACCAGTTCCAGAACAACGCGCAGGTCGAGGACAACCTCAAGATCAACTACGGCGTGCACGCGAACGACAGCGGCTTCGAGAAGGTGCTCCTCGCCGGCTTCATCCTGGCTGGCGGCGCTGGCGGGTCGAACGGCGTGGACCTCGACGCGAGCACGGCCGGCAACCAGACGCTCGACATCTCCACGCGCATCAACGCCGCGATGAAGCTGCTCGACGACGCGCTCAAGGACGGCGGCGACCCGGACAGCCTGACCGGCTTGCGCGGCGAGCTGGGCACGACGCAGATCCAGCTCCAGGTCACGACCATGCGGCACGACGCATACGAGATCTCGGCGGAGGAGCTGGTCACCAAGATCGAGCGAGTCGACGTGGCAGAGGCGGCGACGCTCCTGGCGCAGAAGCGCCTGACCCTCGAGACCTCCTACCTGGCCATCTCGTCCTTGAGCCAGCTGACGCTTGCCAACTTCCTGCGGTAGCACGGGACCTTAACCATCGAGCCCTAGGATTCCCCGCGCGTTGACACCCACCAAGAGGCTAGGGCAAAGATGCACGGGGCTTCGATCGGGACGCACGCCGCGTCACTAGAGGGCATGATGGCCATGAGCGCGATCCAAGCGCAGGGCGGTATCCCGGCTGGCGAGAAGGTGACGGTCACGTCGCGCTTCGGGACCTTCGAGTTCGAGCGTGACCAGACGATCAGCATGCCGCACGGCCTGCTCGGCTTCGCGGGCTTCCGCGACTTCGGGCTGGCAGCGCCGCGCCAGGCCAATTTCGGCGAGTTCAAGATCCTGCAGAGCCTGACCGACGCGGATCTGAGCTTCATCGTGCTGCCGCTGCCGGTGGACAACCCCTTGATCGACGTCGCCGACGTGCGGGACGTGGCCTCGCATCTCGGGGCCGAGGTGGCCAACCTCGCGATCCTCCTGATCGCGACGATCCGGCAGATCGGCGGAGCCGCCAAGCTGACGGTCAACACGCAGGCGCCGGTGTTCCTCGACACGCAGCGCCGCCTGGCATGGCAGCACGTCATCCACAGCAACAAGTACACAGTCCAGCACGAGCTCTGACCGGCCGGGGCGGCGGTGGACGGGCTTCGGGCAGGGGGCCGGCCACCGGGGAACCGTCCGCGGCGCCGTGGCGGCGGCTGTCCTGGGCAATGCGTAGCGCTGCCGGGCGCGGCGTCCGGCGCGCCGTTGGCGGCAGTGCGGGAAGCGAGAACCAACGATGACGGCGGCGATCGACGCAGCAGCGGTTGAGTCGGCGCGAGCGGCCCTCTCGGGAATGACGGCCGTGATCCTGTGCGGCGGCCTGGGCACGCGCCTGCGCGAGGAGACCGAGTTCAAGCCGAAGCCGATGGTCGAGATCGGCGGCCGCCCGATCCTCTGGCACATCATGCGAGGCTTCCGCCATCACGGCATCCGGCGCTTCGTGCTCTGCCTGGGGTACCGCGGCGACGTGATCCGCGACTATTTCCTGAACTACGCGCGGCATCATGCCGACATCGAGGTCGACTTGCGCTCGGGCGGCGTCGCCACCCTGTCGGAGTCCGGCATCGAGGATTGGCGCGTCGTGCTCGCCGAGACCGGCGCGGAGACCATGACCGGTGCCCGGATCAAGCGGGCGCTCCGCTACGTGGACGGGCAGCAGTTCCTGGCGACCTACGGCGACGGGGTCGCGGACGTCGATCTCGCCGCCGTCCTGGCGCACCACCGGCAGCAGAAGCGGAAGGCGACGGTGACCGCCGTGCATCCGTCCTCGCGCTTCGGCGAGCTCGCCCTCGACGGCGCCATCGTCCGCTCGTTCTCCGAGAAGCCGCAGGTGCACGAAGGCTGGATCAACGGCGGCTTCTTCGTCTTCGAGCGCGCGGTGTTCGATCCAGTCCCGTCCGATGACCCGGGCATCGTCCTTGAGACGGGCGTGCTGGAGGGCCTCGCGCGCGAGGGTCAGCTCGCCGTCTACCGGCATGGCGGGTTCTGGCAGTGCATGGACACCTATCGCGAGATGCAGCTCCTGAACCAGATGTGGGCGTCCGGCCGGGCGCCCTGGCGGACCTGGCAGGCATGACGATGCGGCCCGACGCCGGAGCGGCGCGCGGCCGTCGCTGCCGGTTCTGCGCCGCGCCGCTCGACCGCAGCGTCGCCGACCTCGGGCTGTGCCCGGGTGCCAACCACTATGTCCGCCCGGAGAACCGCGACGCGCCTGTCACCTTCTACCCGCTCCATGCCTTCGTCTGCGACGCGTGCGGCCTCGTCCAGCTCGAGGCGTTCCACTCGCCCGAGCAGCTGTTCTCCGACTACGCCTATTTCTCCTCGTTCTCCGAGACCTGGCTGGCCCATGCCGAGGCCTATGCGGGGGCCGTGACGGCGCGGCTCGGCCTCGGGCCGGCATCGCGCGTCGTCGAGATCGCGAGCAACGACGGCTACCTCCTGCGCTGCTTCGTGGCGCGCGGCATTCCCGTGACGGGCGTCGAGCCAGCCGCCAACGTGGCGCGCGCGGCGATCGAGAAGGGCGTGCCGACCCGCGTGGCGTTCTTCGGCCGCGCAGAGGCGCAGCGCATGGCGGCAGAGGGGCTCTCTGCCGATCTCGTCGCCGCGAACAACGTCCTCGCCCATGTTCCCGACCTCAACGACTTCGTGGCTGGGCTCGGATTGCTGCTGAAGCCGCGGGGCGTCGTGACGGTCGAGGTGCCCCACCTCCTCCACCTCGTCGCCGAGAATCAGTTCGACACGATCTACCACGAGCATTTCAGCTATTTCTCGCTGGCCACCCTGCAGCGCGTCTTCTTGCGGCACGGCCTGGCCGTGTTCGACGTGGAGGAGCTCGCCACCCATGGCGGCAGCCTGCGCGTCTATGCGTGCCGCGCCGACGCGCTCGGCGGGAATGGCCTGGCTGTCGCCGCGGCGCCTGCCCGCGTCGTCGCGCGCGAGGCCGCCGCAGGCCTCGACCGGCCAGAGACCTACGATGCGTTCGCGGCGCGCGTGCGCGCCACAAAGCGTCGCCTGCTCGCCTTCCTGATCGAGGCGCGCGAGGCCGGCAAGTCGGTGGTCGCGTACGGTGCGGCAGCGAAGGGCAACACGCTGTTCAACTATTGCGGCATCCGGTCGGACCTGATCGACTACAGCGTCGATCGGAGCCCGCACAAGCAGGGCCTGCTGCTGCCGGGCGTGCACATCCCGATCGAGGCGCCGGATCGGATCGCCGAGACGCGACCGGATTTCGTGCTGATCGTGCCGTGGAACCTGAAGGAGGAGATCATGCGCCAGATGGCGCATGTGCGGAGCTGGGGCGGCCGCTTCGTTGTCGCGGTCCCGCGCGTCGAGGTCCTGCCGTGAACTTCACGCCGCTGCCCGTCGCCGGAGCTTTCGCCGTGACCATCGAGCGCCAGGCCGATGCGCGCGGCAGCTTCGCGCGCGCCTATGACGAGCGCGCCTTCGCGGCGCGCGGCCTGAACACGCGCTGGCCGCAGCACAACTTCTCTTTCAGCCGGCGCGGCGGGACGCTGCGCGGGCTGCACTGGCAGGCCGACCCGCATGGCGAGGTGAAGCTCGTCCGCTGCACCCGAGGCTCGGCCCACGACGTCGTGGTGGACCTGCGCGCGGACTCGCCGAGCTACCTGCAGCACGCATGCGTCGAGATGAGCGTCGCCAACGGCGTCGCGGTCTATATCCCGCTCGGCTGCGCCCACGGCGTGCAGAGCCTCGAGGATGACACGGAGCTGCACTATCTGATGGGCGCGGAGTTCGTCCCCGCGGCTTTCCGCGGCTTGCGCTGGGACGACCCGGCGCTGGGCATCCGGTGGCCGATCGTTCCCCCGACGCTCTCCGAGCGGGATGCCGCGCTGCCGGTTCTCGATTCGGCCGTCGCCTGAGGCCGCCATGCTCCTCGTCGCCCCGACAGCGCGCGTCTCCCCCCTGGCGGACATCGAGGACAGCGTGCGCGGCTCGCGCATCGAGATCGGCGAGCACGTAGTGATCGACAGCTTCGTCAAGATCAAGCCGGCCGGCGGCTCCGGCGACCTGGTGATCGGGCCGCGGACGGTGATCAACTCGGGCTGCGTCCTCTACACCGGGCACGGCCTGCGCATCGGCGCCTGTTGCGCGATCGCGGCGAACTGCACCTTTGCCCCGACCAACCATGCCTTCGCGCGGCGCGACATGTTGATCATGGAGCAGGGATTCCAGGAGTCGCGCGGCGGCATCACCGTCGAGGACGACTGCTGGATCGGCGCTGGCGCGGTCCTGCTCGACGGCGCCCATGTCGGCCGCGGCGCTGTCATCGGCGCGGCGTCCGTCGTCCGCGGGCGCATCGAGCCGTACACGGTCAATGCCGGTCATCCCGTGCGCCTGGTCGGGCGGCGCGGATGAGCGCTTTCGCCGGCAGGAGCTTCACGGTTCTCGGCGGCACCGGATTCGTCGGCGGCCACGTCGCGGCGCACTTGCGGGCGCAGGGAGCCCAGGTCCGCGCCGTTGGGCGCGACTGGTCGTCGGTCCTCGAGGCGCCGCTGGGCCATGTCGTATTCGCCGCCGGGCTGACGGCCGACTTCCGGCAGCGACCGCTCGACGCGATCGAGGCTCACGTGGTGCGGCTGGCGGAGCTGTTGCGCCGCGGCCGGTACGACAGCCTTCTCTACGTCTCCTCGACCCGCTTGTATGCCAAGGCGCCGACGGGCGACGAGGGCGCGCCGGTACCGGTGGACGTCAACGATGCCGCCGATCTCTACGCCGCCTCGAAGCTCGCTGGCGAGAGCCTGTGCATGGCCATGAAGCGGAGCGAGGTGCGCGTGGCCCGCTTGTCCAATCTCTTCGGGCCTCCGGCGGCGGGAGGGCGCGGCATGCCTCCAGGGACATTCCTCGCCTCGGTCCTCGCGTCCGCGCGCGAGGCGCGCGCCGTCCGGCTGGAGACGAGCTGGGACAGCGCAAAGGACTTCGCCGACGCCGCCGATGCCGCCGCTGTGCTGGCGCAGATCGCGATCGGCGGCAGGCATCGCCTCTACAACGTCGCATCGGGCGTCGCTGTCGACAATCGCGGCATCGCTGCCTTGCTAGCCGAGCACTTCGGCGCCACAGTCGCCGTCGCAGCGGATGCGCCGCGCCAGACCTTTCCGCCGATCGCCGTCGACCGCATCCGGGCCGAGTTCGCCCTTGTCCCCGCATCCCTGCCCCAGCGCTTCGCCAGGCTGGTCGCCGCCTTCGGCGACGCCGCGCCGGCGCTGCCGCCGAAGGAGCCGCGCGCATGACCGTGATCAGCATCGACGACAAGGCCGCGACCGTGACGGTCAGCGACGAGAAGGGCAGCCGCGTCCTGCCGCTGGCGTCGCCGGAGGCCTTCTCGCTCGTTTCACGCGCCTGGCTCCGGGCCGGCTGGGACGTCAAGTACGTCTATGGATTCTCCTGGCTGGGGCGGCCGGTGATCCAGCTCCCGGAGGACATGATCCGCATCCAGGAGGTGATCCATGCGCTGCGTCCCGACGTCGTCCTGGAGACCGGGGTGGCGCATGGCGGCAGCCTGGTCTTCTACGCGTCGGTCATGAAGGTGATGGGCGTGGGCCGCGTCGTCGGTGTCGATATCGAGATCCGGCCGCACAACCGTCGAGCGATCGAGGAGCACCCCCTCAAGCCGCTGATCACGCTGATCGAGGGCAGCTCCGTGGCTCCCGCGACGGTCGCCGCGGTCAAGGCGCAGATCAAGCCGGGCGAGCGCGTCCTGGTCATCCTGGACAGCAACCACACGAAGGCGCACGTGCTGGCGGAGCTCGACGCCTATGCGCCGCTCGTGTCGGTCGGCTCTTATGCCGTCGCCTGCGACGGAATCATGGCGCAGGTGGCCGGCGGGCCGCGGACCAAGCCGGAATGGGCCACGGACAACCCGACCGAGGCGGCGAAAGAGTTCGCCGCGACGCACCCGGAGTTCCGCCTGGAGGAGCCGCCGTTCCCCTTCAACGAAGGCCTGGTGACCGAGCGCGTCACCTATTGGCCCGGCGCTTTCCTCAAGCGCGTCCGCTGATCGCCGCGGCTCGGCCCGAGGTCGCGCGGACTATGGCTTGACGACCAAGCCTTGCCCTGTCGGGAGCTGCAGAATCGCCACGTTGCGCTCCGCGGCGAAATCGTCGAACGCGCGCTTTTGCACGTCGTGGCCCTGCCACCCGTAGTCGTCGAGCAGCATCACGCCGCCGGAGACGAGCCGCGGCCAGAAATGCCGTGCTGCCGCGATCTCCGGCAGCGCCGCATTCATGTCGATCGAGAGGTACGCGACGCGCTCGGGCACGACGAGCGGCAGGACATGCGGCACGATCCCCGGGACGATCAAGACGTTGGGAAAGCCTGCGAAGCTCTCGGTCACCTGCTGCAGCGTCTCCTTGTACGCGCCGTCGATCGCGCGGTCGATGCCCCGCTCTCGCTCTGGCGCGGTGTACTGCTCGATGGGAATGCCGCGGAATGTGTCGACCAGGTAGAAGCGGCGCGGCGCCATGCGCGCGAAGTCCAGGTACTGGACGATGGCGCGCGACAGGATGCCCGTGTTGACGCCGCACTCGACGAAATCGCCCTCGCGGGCGGCCGCCTGCTGCGCCGCCCACAGGGCGACGTGCACGCGCCACTCGATGTGCATGCTCTCGCCGTCGCGGCCGAGAGTGGCGATGCCGGCCCGGTAGGCGTCGATGAAGCGCCGGTCGCGCAGGAACGCGCAGCTGTGCTGGGTGGCAAGTCCGTCGGCGAAGTAGGCGAAGCCGATCGCGGCCTCGTCCTGCCCTTTCTCGCCCGGGGCGCTGCGACTGCTGGCATCGGCGTTCATCGCGGCACCCTCTGTTAACCCGGTGCTTGCCAGGATAGCAGCTGGACGAGCCGCTGGCAGTGCCGCGGCGTCTGGAGCGGGTGCGCAGGATATGGACATCAAGGCGTTCTTCGAAGCGGAAATGGCCGAGCATCGCGCCGTCGCGGACCGGACAGCGGCGACGCTCGGCCCGGCCTTCGAGCGCTTGGTCGCCGCCTCTGTCCGGTCGCTCCAGGGCGGGGGCAAGCTGCTGTTCTTCGGTAACGGCGGCAGCGCCGCCGACGCCCAGCATCTCGCGACCGAGTTCACCGTCCGCTACAAGCGCGATCGTCGCGCGATCCCGGCGATCGCGCTGACGACCGACAGCTCGACCTTGACCGCGATCGGCAACGACCTGGGCTTCGACCAGCTGTTCGCCCGCCAGATCGAGGCGCTCGGGCGGCCGGGCGACGTGGCGATCGGCATCACGACGTCGGGGCGCAGCCGCAACGTGCTGCTCGCCCTGCGCGAGGCGGAGCGGCTGAAGATCGTTCCGGCGGCCTTGTGCGGGCGCGGCGGCGGCGACTTGGTCGGCGTCGCCGAGCCGCTCCTGATCGTGCCGTCGGAGACGACGGCGCGGATCCAGGAGATGCACATCACGCTCGGTCAGATGCTCTGCGGCGCTGTCGAGATCGCGCTCGACTTGGCGTGAGCTCGGCTGCCGAATTCCCGGCATTCAGGGGTCGTTAACCTTGTTCTGTTTGGCTGCGCTCGAGCCCGATGGCAGCCTTCAGGAGAATCCGATGGCCACGAGCGCTTCTCAGTTTGCGTTCGAAACGGACTTCAAAGACGCCCTCACCGCCCTGCAGAGCGGCGACACGGCGCGCGCGAAGCGCATCTACAGCGCGATCCTGGCCCAGGACGGCCGCAACGCCTCGGCGCGCGTCAACATGGCGGCGATCACCCTCGAGGAAGGTCGGATGGTCGAGGTCGTCGAGCACTGCACCGCCGTGCTGCAAGAGGACCCGGAGCATCCGATCGCGCGCGAAGTCCTGGCTGAAGCCAATCTCCGCATGGCCAACCAGGCGCAGCGCCCGGCGGATTTCGCTCAGGCCGCCCAGGCGATCGACGACGCCATCGCGCTGGCGCCGGAGAATCGAGATCTCGCTGCCCGTGCAGCCGCGATCCTCGGGCGATTCGCCACCGAGGCCGAGCGCGGCGGGGCGCACAAGGATGCCGAGCGCTACAAGCAGCGCGGCGCGGCGCTCGGAGCGCAGTAGGCAGGCAAATCTTGCCGGGCAGATCAAGATTTCACGCTGTCGGTTGGCAGAGTGGGGGAGCCAAAGCGACAGTTGCTAGGTAAAAAATTCCCTGCAAGTCGGCTCAATCGCGTGCCAGCACCAATAGAAGGGGCGCCGTGAACAAGACGACAGCGACGAGACCTTAAAGCGCCTTGACATAGTCGCGAAAGATCTCGTAGGCTGCGAAATGACCGGGTAACTCGGAGCGGCGTACCTCGGAGCAAAGGATGGCCCGAGGTTTGCATCTCCGCCGGCACGGTGTGCATCTTCCGGTTCGCCGAAGTTCGATGAGACGGCGAGCGGTGGGT
>JAEULF010000073.1 GCA_016793965.1 Alphaproteobacteria bacterium
ATGCGCCGGAACCCGCCGCGGTGCAGGCTCTCCAGGATGTCCTCCACGAGCGCCACGTATGTCGAGAGCCGCAGCGTCACCGTTCCCGGGAAGTCCTGGAAGTAGGGCGTGATGCCGTAGGGCACGGCCGGGAAGACCGGCACGCCGAGCGGTGCCGCCGCGTCGGCCGCCACCTTCTCCGCCAGGATCATGTCGACGCACAGGCTCAAGTAGCCGTGCTGCTCGACGCTGCCGATCGGGAGCATGCAGCGGTCGTCGCGCTTCGCGCGCTCCTCCACCTGCATCCAGTTCATCTCGGCGATGCGCATGGCCGTCCTCTCCGTGCGGCGCCGGAAGGCCCCGCCGCGCGGCCACTTGACCAAGCGGCCGATCTGCCGTCAAGTTCCACGTGGAACCAACGAGCCGCTGGACGGGATGGGCGGGACGATGGCGGTGATGCCGCGAGCGGGCGCGCTGCGCCGTGCAGGATCGACCGCGCCGCCCGAGGTCGCGGGCGCGGCGCTGCACCCGATGATCGCGCTGAAGCTGTGGGAGAACCCGTGCTGGTTCACCTTCCGAATCAATTTCCTCGGCCTGCGTTTCAACCTGCCTGTCTACGGCTGGATCGAGCAGCGCTACGGCCTGCTGCGGCCGGAGTTCGCGGTGCTCTACGCGCTCGGCTTGCGCGACGCCATCGCGGCGAAGGACGTCTGCGCCTCGACGGGCTTCCCGAAGAACACGATCAGCCGCTCGATCCAGAAGCTGCTGCGCCGCCGCCTCATCAGGCGCGCGGCCGACGCGCAGGACCGGCGCAGCTACATCCTGCGCCTGTCGGCGGAGGGGCGGCGCATCCTCGACGAGAGCGTCCCGCTGATGGTGGCGCGCGAGCGACGGATGCTCGCTCGGCTGAGCCGGCAGGAGCAGCAGACGCTGGCAGCCCTTCTGGCCCGCCTGGTCGAGGACGTGCCGAACTGGCCCGCCGAGATTGCGCCGCCGGCGGCGGCGCGCGGCAGGATCGCAACTACCCCCACAGCCGAGGAGGACGCAGGATGAGCTCACGCACAGGGATTCTCAGGGCCGCGCTCATGGCGAGCGCGCTCGTCGCCGCCGGAGCGACCGCTGCCGTCGCCCAGACGCTCACCATCGGCGTGCGCGCCGGTCCGGAATCGATCGACCCGCACTTCACCGCCACGGGCACGCACGCCGAGGCGCTGAAGCACGTCTTCGACACCCTGACCTGGTCGGGCGACGGGCTGGAGATCCAGCCGCGGCTGGCCGAGAGCTGGAAGGCGATCGACGCGACGACGTGGGAGTTCAAGCTGCGCAAGGGCGTGAAGTTCCACGACGGCTCGGACTTCACCGCCGCCGACGTCAAGTTCTCGATCGAGCGCATCCCCGTCGTCACCGGGCCGAACCCGCTGACGATCTACGTGCGCCGCGTGAAGGAGACGAAGATCGTCGACCCGCACACGATCCAAATCGTCACGGACGGGCCGGCGCCGAACCTGCCGAACGACTTCATCCGCCTGTTCATCGTCTCGTCCAAGGCCGCCGCCGGGCTGAACAAGGACACGTCGAACGAGGCGTTCAACACGGGCAAGGCCGCGATCGGCACCGGGCCCTACAAGTTCGTGTCGTGGACGCCGAAGGAGCAGCTCGTGCTCGATCGCTTCGACGGCTATTGGGGCCCGAAGGAGCCCTGGGCGCGCCATGTCCGCAAGGAGATCCCGAACGACGCCGCGCGCGTCGCGCAGCTCAAGGCCGGGCAGCTCGACCTGATCGTGCGCGTGCCGGCCTCGGACGTCGCCACCCTCGAGCGCGACCCCAAGCTGACGGTCGTCAAGGTCGACACGGTCTACGTCTTCAACATGGAGCTGGACATGCGGGACAAGACCCCGCAGGTCACGGCCAAGGACGGCTCGGCGCTGGCGAAGAACCCGATGCAGGACCCGCGCGTGCGCGAGGCGATCGACCTCGCCATCGACCGCAAGGCGCTCGCCGAGATCGCGATGGAGGGGCTGGGCAAGGCGCAGAACCAGCTCGTGACGCCGTCCATCTTCGGCTACAGCAAGGCGCTTCCGGAGCGCAAGTACGACCCGGCCGCGGCGAAGAAGCTGCTGGCCGATGCCGGCTACCCGAACGGCTTCAAGAGCATGTTCAGCTTCACCGCCGACCGCCTGCCGGGCGACCGTCAGGTCGGCACCTCGGTGGCGCAGATGCTGGCCGCGATCGGCATCGACGCGCAGGCGAGCGCGCAACCGGCCGCCGTCTTCTTCCCAGCGCGCACGCGCGGCGACTTCTCGATGTCGATGTCCGGCTGGGGCACGCTGACGGGCGAGGCGCACTACACGCTCTCCTCCGTCGTGCACTCCAACGACAAGGAGAAGAAGTTCGGCGCCTTCAACGTCACCGGCTACGTGAATCCGGTGATGGACAAGCTCATCCAGGATGCCGCGGTGGAGATGGACGAGGGGAAGCGCCGCTCCTTCCTGGAGAAGGCCAACGAGCTGGTCGCCGTCGACCGGCCGCGGCTGCCGCTCGTCGCCGTCGGCTCGGCCTGGGCCATGCAGAAGGGCAAGGTCAAGATCGCGCCGCGCGTCGACGAGGACACGATGGCGATGAACATCAGGCCGGTGCAGTGAGGCGGGTGACGGCCGTCATCCCGGCCGGAGCGCAGCGGAGAGCCGGGACCCAGGGAAGGCGATGCGCCGCTCGCCCTGGGTCCCCCGGCGCGCGTAGCGCGCCTGAGGTCGCGCTACGCGCGCCCGGGATGACGGAGTAGGATCGGCAACGAGCAGGCTTTGCAGATGGCTCCCATCGCGATCGGCATCCATGGCGGCTGCGGCACGCCTGCGCGCGAGCTGCTGGGCGAGGCCGACTGGGCCGAGACCAAGGCGCATCTCGAGCAGTCGCTGCGCGCGGCCTGGGCGATCCTCGCCGCCGGCGGCAAGGCGCTCGACGCCGTCGAGGCGGCGGTGGTGGTCATGGAGGACAGCCCGCATTTCAACGCGGGGCATGGCGCCGCCCTGACGGAGGCCGGCGCGCACGAGCTCGACGCCTCGATCATGGAGGGCGCAGGGATGGCGGCCGGCGCCATCTGCGCCGCGCGCGCGATCCGCAACCCGATCCGCGCGGCGCGCGCGGTGATGGAGAAGTCGGACTGCGTGCTGCTGGCCGGCGATGCCGCGGACGCGTTCGCGCGCAAGGCGGGGCTCGCCACGGTGCCGAACAGCTACTTCACGACCGAGCGGCGGCGCCAGGCGCTGGCCTCCCTCAAGGCCCGTGCCGCGCGCGGCACCATCGCGATGGCGAGCGAGGCGGAGCGGCACGGCACGGTGGGCGCCGTGGCGCTCGATGCCGGCGGCACCCTCGCCGCTGCCACGTCCACGGGCGGGTTCAACAACAAGCCTGTCGGCCGGGTCGGCGACTCCCCGATCATCGGCGCCGGCACCTATGCGCGGAACGGCGTCTGCGCGGTGTCCTGCACCGGCCAGGGCGAGCTCTTCATCCGCAGGGTCGTCGCCTACGACGTCGCCGCGCGCATGCACTATGCCGGGCAGACGCTCGAGCAGGCCACCGACGCGCAGATCTTCGACGTCCTGACCGGCCATCAGATCGGCGCCGGGCTCGTCGCCGTCGACGCGGCGGGGCACGTGCGGGCCCCTTTCAACACGCTGGGCATGTGCCGGGGCTGGATCGAGGCGGACGGGGCGATTCACATTGCGACCCACAAGGACGTGGAGCGCCGCGGCGTCGCGGCGCGCGGCTGAGGAGCGGGAGATGGCGGACGAGCGCGAGCCGATCCTGATCTGGGGGGCGGGCGCCATCGGCGGCACGCTCGGCGCCTACTGGGCGCGTGCCGGAGAGCCGGTGCTGCTGGTCGATCTCGTCGCCGATCACGTCGCGGCCTGCCGCACCAAGGGAGTGGCGATCGAGGGGCCGGTCGAGAGCTTCGTCCAGCAGGTCCCGGCCATGACGCCGGGCGAGCTGCGCGGCAGCTTCAAGCGCATCGTGCTCGCCGTGAAGGCGCAGGCGACCGAGGCGGCGGTCGATGCCCTGGCGTCGCACCTGGCCCCGGACGGCTTCGTGCTCTCCGCGCAGAACGGGCTGAACGAGATCGCCATCGCCGAGCGCGTGGGGCCCGAGCGGACCATGGGATGCTTCGTCAATTTCGGCGCCGACTGGCTCGGGCCCGGACGGATCCTGTACGGCAACCGCGGTGCCGTGGTGGTCGGCGAGATCGACGGCGCGCCGCGCGAGCGCACGCGCGCCATGCACGCGCTGCTGCGCCGCTTCGAGCCGGACGCCGTGCTGACCGACAACATCTGGGGCTACCTTTGGGGCAAGCTCGCATACGGCGCCATGCTCTTCGCCACGGCGCTGACCGGCGATTCCATGGCCGAGAACTTCGCCGACCCCAGGCGCTTCGTCGCCTTCGACCGGCTCGGGCGCGAGGTCATGGCGGTCGCCGCGGCGCGCGGCGTGAAGCCTGTCGGCTTCAATGGCTTCGACCCTGCCGCCTTCGCGCCGGGCACCGGCGTGGAGCTCTCGCGCGCCTCGGTCGCCGCGCTGGCGGAGTTCAACCGGCACTCTGCGAAGACGCATTCGGGAATCTGGCGCGACATCGCCGTGCGCAAGCGCCGGACCGAGGTCGACCCGCAGATCGGCATCATCGCGGCGCTCGGGCGCGAGGCCGGCGTCGACACGCCGGCGATCCGGGCGCTCGTCTCTCTTGTCCACGACGTCGAGGACGGGCGGCGCCCGCAATCCTTCGAGACCTTCAAGGCGCTGGTCGACGCATGCAGGTAAGCTTCACGGGCCGCGCCGCTCTCGTGACAGGGGCGGCGCAGGGTATCGGCCAGGCGATTGCGTCCGGCCTCGCGGCGGCGGGCGCTCGCGTGCATGTCGCCGATCTCGATGCCGCCGGCGTCGAGCGCTTCGCGTCGGCAACGGGCATGACGCCGCATGTTCTCGACGTCTCCGACCGAGCGGCCGCGCATCGCGCCGTCGCGTCCGTCGCGGGGCGCGAGGGGCGGATCGACATCCTGGTCAACGCCGCCGGCGGCGTGTGCGGGCAGGTCGGCCGCCCGATCGAGGAGGTCGCGGAGGAGGATTGGCACGTCATCTTCCGCGCGAACGTGGACGGCGCCTTCTGGCTGTCGCAAGCGGCGGCTCCGTCGATGCGCGCGGCGGGGTGGGGGCGCATCGTCAACATCGCGTCGGGTGCCGGGCTGCGGCCGAGCCTGACTGGCATCCAGGCTTACACGGCGGCCAAGCATGCGCTGGTCGGGCTGACCAAGCAGCTCTCGCAGGACCTCGCCCGCTTCGGCATCACGGCGAACGCTGTGGCGCCGGGGCTGGTGCGCTCCAATCCTTCGACCGAGCGGCAGTGGCAGAGCTACGGGCCGGAGGGGCAGCAGCGCATCGTCGAGGGCATCCACACCCGTCGGCTCGGCACGGCAGCGGACATCGCCGCCGCGGCGCTGTTCCTGGCGAGCGAGCAGGCGGCATGGACCACCGGCCAGATCCTGTCGGTCGACGGCGGTCGGTCCTGATCCGAGTCGCCGGGACCTTGCGCCAGGGCCTATGCCGGTGGGCCTAGGCAGTCCGCGGGACCGCCTGACCGTTCGGCCTATGCCTCTTGTCGCGGCATGATCTCGCAGCGCCTGACCGCCGCGCATCCTCGCCGGTCTCGCGGGTCGGTCGCGATCGCTCGTCGGAACGAGCGGAGGTGCGCATGAAGTGCAGCGCGCCCTCTGCCTCAATCCAGAATTGAACGTCGAGCGGCATCGCTTGCTGGCTGCGCGCTGGCAATCTCTGTGCCGAAATGCGCGGAACCGATGATGGCGAGCGTCGATGCAACTGGTCGCGCGAGTTGCCCTCGGTCTAAATGATCGATCAGTATTCATTCAAGACGCCATTCGGGCGCTCAGTCAAAGAACCGCGATTAGTGGATAGAAGATTCCCGACGCGGCAAGGCCGGCTTCCCGTCGCTGGTTGCCATGGCGAGAAGCCGCGAACGTTCCCATAGGTGGAACGTCAAGAACGCGTTGCAGATTCGTGAGTCCGATCACACTGCCGTTGGAGCTAGGTCGTGTCGCCAGGAGCCGCATTCATCGGCTGTCATCTATTGTGTGGTTGCTGAGGTCGATTACTTGACGCTCGAGCAGGGCCTGAACGCGACGGCGCGGCGGGCCGGCACCAAGGACGAAGGCAACCATGGCGACTTTCTCGCTCAACACGCTGAACGGCACGACTGGCTTCGTGATCCGCGGCATCGACGCGAACGACCAGTCAGGCACGGCTGTGGCGGCCTTCGACGCGAACGGCGACGGCACCACGGACATCGTGGTCGCGGCGCCCTTCGCCGACGTCGGAGCCCAGTCGGACGCGGGCGAGCTCTACGTCCTCTACGGCGGCGGCGGCGCGTTCTCCGGCGCGGCGACCTACGACCTCTCGACCATGACGGCGGCCGACGGCTTCATCGTCTCCGGCACGAACGGGACGGGCGCCGGCACGCAGAACAACACCGACATCGGCGACCGCATCGGCTCCTCGCTCGGCAGCCTCGGCGACATCAACGGCGACGGCGTCGCCGACCTCGCCTTCGGCGCCATCGGCACGGACAAGAACGCAGTCGCCGCGGTTGTCGCCGATTCGGGCTCGGTCACCGTCGCCTTCGGCGGCACGCTCTCGGCCAATGTCTCGGCGGGCGCCATCACCGGCGGCTCGGGCCTCGGCTTCGTCATCGAGGGCTTCAACCCGCAGGACTACGTCGGCAACGCGGTGTCCGCCGCGGGCGACGTGAACGGCGACGGGCTCGCCGACATGATCGTCGGCGGCTTCCGCGCCAACCCGGCCGGCAAGGTCGATGCGGGCGAGAGCTTCCTGCTGTTCGGCGACGCCGCGCTCGGCGGCACCAACGTCAACCTGGCGCAGCTGACGGCGCCCCAGGGCATCCGCATCCGCGGCGCCTCGGCGAACGAGACGGCCGGCTGGTCGGTGAAGACTGCCGGCGACGTCAACGGCGACGGCTTCGACGAGATCCTGATCGGCGCGCCGGGCTCGGGCGCCAGCAACTCCGGCGCCGCCTACATGCTGTTCGGCAAGAGCGCGGCGGGCTGGGCGGCGACCGGCGGCGTGGTCGATCTCGCCAGCCTGACGGCGAGCGACGGCGTGAAGATCTCCTATGCCAATGCCACGGGCAAGGCGAACGGCCAGATCGGCGCTGCGGTCAGCACGGCCGGCGACTTCAACGCCGACGGATTCCAGGACATCGTCGTTGGCGGCTACGGCAACGGCACGGGCGAGACCTACGTGATCTGGGGCCATGGCGGCGCCTGGAGCAACGTCAACCTGTCGAACATCACGGCCTCGACCGGCACGCGCTTCACCGGCCCGTCGACCGGCTCGCAGTTCGGCTACGCGGTGACCAACGCCGGCGACTTCAACGGCGACGGAATCGACGACATCGCCGTCACCGCGCCGCTGGCCAACGTCACGGGCCTGACATCGGCGGGCGAGGTCTATATCTTCTACGGCGACGCGACGCGCTGGCAGACGGCCAACAGCTTCACCGCGGCGTCGCAGGTCGGCACCGCCTTC
>JAEULF010000077.1 GCA_016793965.1 Alphaproteobacteria bacterium
CGCGATAGGGGATGAGCTGCAGCCCGTGCCGCTTGAGCTCGAGATCGGCGATGATCTCCGATCGCAGCAGGCTGACCGTGTAGGAGGCCAGCGAGTTGCGGTAGCCGGGATGGAACTCCTCTGTCACCGCCGCGCCGCCGATCACGCCGCGCCGCTCCAGCACCAGGGTCCGGAGCCCCGCCTTGCCGAGATAGGCCGCCGCCGTCAGGCCGTTGTGGCCGCCGCCGACCACGATGGCGTCGTAACGCTGGGACATGGGACCGCTCGCTCCGCCCGATGAGGGTGCCGTACGCTGCGCCGGGAGTTGCACGCAGATCAAGGTCCATGGCATGGCCGCGATCGCACGAAGACCCACCCCGACCAAGGCGATGCAGCGCTCTCTTGCGGTCACCCCGCGCACGCGCGACCCTGCCCCTGTCGCAACCCCGAGGCCCGACAATGTCCGCGCTCCCCGCCGCCGCCTTCCCCCCGCCGCTCCCCGCCGCCGCGCTCGCCGGCGCCCTCGACCGCATCAAGGCGGCGCTGGGTCCCAAGGGCTGGACCGACGACCCGGACCGCACGGGACCCTACCTCGCGGAGCAGCGCGGGCGCTTCAAGGGCAGATCGCCGCTCGTGGTCATGCCGGCCGCGACCGAGGAGGTCGCCAAGGTTGTCGCGATCTGCGCCGAGGTCGGGCTGCCGATCGTGCCGCAGGGCGGCAACACGGGCCTCGTCGGCGGCTCGATCCCGTTCGAGGAAGGGCGCGAGATCCTGATGTCGCTGAAGCGCATGAACCGCGTGCGCGAGGTCGACCCGGGCAACCACGCGATGACCTGCGAGGCCGGCGTCACCATCCTGGAGGCGCAGCAGGCGGCCGAGCGCGCGGACCGGCTCTTCCCCCTCTCCTACGGCTCGGAGGGAACGGCGACGGTGGGCGGCGGCGTCTCTGCCAATTCCGGCGGCATCGCCGTGCTGCGCTACGGCAACATGCGCGACCTCGTGCTCGGGCTCGAGGCCGTGCTGCCGGACGGGCGCATCTGGAACGGGCTGTCCGGCCTCAGGAAGGACAACACGGGCTACGACCTGAAGCACCTGCTGATCGGCGGCGAGGGCACGCTCGGCATCGTCACCGCCGCCTGCCTCAAGCTCTATCCGCGACCGCGCGACGTGCAGACCGCTTATGTCGCGATCCCCAGCGTCGCAGCCGCCGTGGAGCTGCTGGGGCGGCTGCGCGCGGCGTCGGGCGACCTCGTCACCAGCTTCGAGATCCTGCCGCGGCTCGGCATCGAGTTCGCGACGCGGCACATCGCCGGCACGCGCGATCCGCTGGGCCAGCCCTATCCCTGGTACGTGCTGACCGAGCTGTCCGGCGGCGGCGCCATGGCCAAGAGCTCCGGCGCCGAGACGCCGCTGCGCGCGGCGCTGGAGGAGGCGCTCGGCCAGGCGATGGAGGACGCCATCGCGCTGGACGCGACCGTCGCGCAGTCGGGCGAGCAGGCGGCGCAGTTCTGGCGCATCCGCGAGGGCATGTTCGAGGCGCAGCTGCCGGAGGGCGGCTCGATCAAGCACGACGTCAGCGTGCCGATCAGCAAGGTGGCCGCCTTCATCGCGACGGCGTCGGACGCGGTCGTCAATCTCGTCCCGGGGTGCCGTCCCCTCCCCTTCGGCCATGTCGGCGACGGCAACATCCATTTCAACGTCAGCCAGCCGCTGCCGCTCGGCGACAAAGCGGCGACAGCCGCCTTCATGGCGCGCTGGGACGAGATGGGCCGCGTCGTGCACGACATCGTGCATGCCATGGGCGGGTCGATCAGCGCCGAGCACGGCATCGGCCGCTTCAAGCGCGCCGACCTCGCCCGCTACGAGCCTGCCGTGGCGCTCGACGCCATGCGCGCGGTCAAGCGGGCGCTCGACCCCAAGGGCATCATGAACCCGGGCAAGGTGATCTGAGGCGGACGCTGCCGGCCGCGGCGCTGGTCCGCCGCCGGGCGCCCCCTCACGCCGGCGCGTCGCCCTCGGCGGTGGTGCGGTGCATGCGGCGGTGCATCTGCGGCGGGAAGTCGTTGGCGACGTAGTGCCAGAGGCAGCGGTTGTCGAACATGACGACGTCGCCGACGCGCCAGCGGTGGCGGTAGATGAAGTCCGGCCGCGTGCCGAACTGGTAGAGGTAGTCGAGGATCGGCTTGCTCTCCTCGACCGTCATGTCGGCCAGCCGCGTCGTGTAGGCGGAGTTGACGAACAGCGCCTTCCGGCCGGTCTCCGGCAGCGTGCGCACGACCGGGTGCAGCACCGGCGGCGGGATGTCCTCGATCGGCTTGTTGTACTTGTCGCGGTTGTTGCGCACGAGGAGGATCGCGGCCGAGTGCTCGGCCTTCATGCCCGACAGGGCGCGCTTCATGCCGTCGGACAGTTTCTCGTAGGCCAGGCACAGGTTGGCGAACATCGTGTCGCCGAAACCCTCCCAGATCGCGCGGCAGTGCAGGATGCTCCCCAAGGGAGGCCGCTCGGCGAAGGTCACGTCGGCGTGCCAGATGTCGTTGCGGCCGTTGTAGTACTCGCCCGCCTTGTGCTCGAGCACCAGGATCTCCGGGAAGCCGTCGATCTGCGCCGAGCGGTAGAGCGGGTGCTGCTCGACCTTGCCGAAGATGCGCGTGAACGCCATCTGCGACGCCGGCGGCAGGTCCTGGCCGCGGAAGCAGATCACGTGGTTGTCGTAGAAAGCGCGCCGGATCTCCGCGACGACCTCGGCATCGAGCGGCTGCGCGAGATCGACGCCGCCGACCTCGGCGCCGAGCGCGCCGCAGAGACGGCGCACGGTGATGCGCTTGTAGGGAACGCCGCTCGAATCGACATTGGGCGCCGCAGAGGGTCCAGCCGCCGTTGCGATCTGCGCTACGTCGTCCATCGCTCGCCTCCCCGTGCCGCTTGCCTGCGCCGCCGGCCTTGCCGCCCGGCTGCTTCGCTGCCAGAGTGAAACACGTTTCATGCGAGCGCAAGCGGGGAGCAACCCGCACGGTCAGCGAGGGAGCGGCGCGCAGGATGGACAAGGAGTTCGCCGGCCAGGTGGCCGTCGTGACCGGCGCGGCCCGCGGCCTGGGCTTGGCTGTCGCGACGCAGCTCGCCGAGCGCGGAGCCCGGGTATTCATGGCCGACCTGGACGGTCCGGCCGCCGAGGCGGCTGCAGCGGCCCTGCGCGGGCGCAAGCTGGACGCGACGGGATGCCGCACCGATGTCGCCGACGAGTCGTCGCTGGCGGCGCTGAAGGCGCAGATCGTCGCCGCGGGCGGACGCCTGGACGTGCTGATCAACAATGCCGGCGGCTGGCGCTACGGCTCGCTGGCCGACATCTCCCTGGCGGATTGGGACTGGACGTTCCGCACCAACGTGCTGTCCACCTTCCTTGCCTCCCGCACGCTCATGGACCTGATGGTCGCGCGCAAGTACGGCCGCATCGTCAACGTCGCCTCGACCGATGCCTACCGGCCGAAGCCGACCATCCCGCACTACGCCGCCGCCAAGGCCGCCGTGGTCAGCCTGACGCGCACCTTCGCCGAGGAGCTCGGGCCGCAGGGCGTCATCGTGTCAGGCGTGTCGCCCGGCATGATCGCGACCGAGACGGCCAAGGCGCAGGGCTGGATCGAGGAGCGCATCAAGACCGTCCCCGTGCGCCGCGCCGCGGCGCCGGAGGACATCGGCGAGGCCATCCTGTTCCTGGCCTCGCCGCGCAACCGCTACGTCGTCGGCGAGACAGTGCTCGTCAACGGCGGATCGCTGATGGCCTGAGGGAGAGATCGATGGAGCGACCGGCAGCAAGCCTCGCCGGCACCGTTGCCTGGGTGACCGGGTCGGCGCGCGGCATGGGCGCCGCGCACGCGCTGCTGCTCGCCGAGCGCGGCGCCGACATCGTGCTGCAAGACGTGCTGAAGGACGAGGCGGCCGAGACGGCGGCGGCGATCGCCAAGCTCGGGCGCCGGGTCCATGTCGCGCTCGCCGACGTCAGCGACGTCGGCGCCGTGAAGCGCGTCGCGGCGGAAGCGATCGCGGCGTTGGGCCGTATCGACATCCTGGTCAACAACGCCGGGATCGGCCAGCACAAGCCGGTCGACGAGATCACCGAGGCGGACTACGACCGGATGATGGACATCCACGTCAAGGGCGCGTTCTTCTGCACCCAGGCCGTGCTGCCGGGCATGAAGGAGCGGCGCTGGGGCAAGATCGTCAACATCTCCTCGATCTGGGGCATGACAGGCGCCGGCATCAACACGGCGTCGCATTATTGCGGCGCCAAGGCGGCGCTGCTCGGGCTGACCAAGGCCTGGGCGAAGGAGCTGGCGCCGTGGAACATCCACGTCAATGCCGTGGCGCCGGGCGGCGTCTTGACCGAGATGCCGATCAAGATCCAGGGATGGGACAAGATCCGCGAGAAGGAGAAGCGCGTGCCGCTCGGGCGCTGGGCACGGCCGGAGGAAGTTTCCTACGCCGTCGCTTTCCTGGCCTCGCACGAGGCCGACTTCATCACCGGCCAGGTGCTGAGCCCCTCGGGCGGCGAGACGATCGTCGGGATCTGACGCGCTCTCGCAGCGCGATCCAAAGGAATGTCCATGCATTTCGGCCTGTTCAGCCTGATGACGCAGCGCGATCCGGACAAGCCGGCGCGCCAGATCTATGCCGAGACGGTCGAGCAGGTGCGCTTGGCCGAGCAGATCGGATTCGAGATCGCCTGGTTCGCCGAGCACCACTTCTCGAACTACTGCCTCTGCCCGACGCCTTTGGCCATGGTCTACTTCATGGCCGGGCAGACCAAGCGCATCAGGCTCGGCCCGGCGGTGATCGTGGCGCCGCTCTACGAGCCGGTGCGGCTGCTCGAGGACATCGCGGTCGCCGACACGCTGTCGGACGGACGCCTCGTGCTGGGGTTCGGGACGGGATACCAGGAGTACGAGTTCCACAAGTTCGGCGTGAACCTCGCGGATTCCCGGGCGATCACGCTGGAGGTCCTGGACGCGGTCGAGCGCTTCCTGGCGGGCGGCCCGTTCGGCCATGCCGGCAAGCACGTTCAGATCCCGGAGACTTACTGCCGCGTCCGCCCGATGCAGGCGCGCCCGGACATCTACGTCGCCGGCCTGGCAAACGACCCGGCGACGCAGCGCATGAGCGCGGAGCGCGGCTACGTCCCCTTCTTCACCACGGGCTGGCAGACCCTGGACGAGATCGCGGGCACGCGCGCCAAGGTCGCCGCCGCCTATGCCGAGACCGGCCGCAATCCCACCCAGATGCCCTATGCGTTCCAGCAGTATGTCTTCGTGACGGACGACCGGCAGGAGGCACTGCAGGCCGCCGAGGGTGCGCGCTACATCCGCCGCATCGCGACGTCGATGCGCCAACGCTACGGCGAAGTGGATGGCGGGTTCCTCAAGGAGATCCCGGCGCCGGACGAGCCGCCCTTGGAGGAGATCGCCGAGCGCATGGTGATCGGCGACCCCGAGCGCTGCGCCCAGAAGCTGATCAAGGAGATCGAGCGCCTGGGCCCGACCCATATCAGCGCCTTCATGGCGATCCCGGGCATCCCGCAGAAGCGCGTACTGCGCTCGATGGAGCGGTTCGGCAGCTTCGTGCTGCCGCGCCTGGAGAAGCACTTCGGCAAGCCGATGCGCGCCACCGGCACGCCGCCCGAGGACGCGCGCCAGGCGGCGCGCGCCGCCCGCGCCAGCTGAACGCCAACTCGCAACGAAGGAGCCAGACCATGAGCAAGTTCACCGCGTTCCGCCAGGTCGCAGTCGAGCCGGCCGACGCCACGCCGCCAGCCGAGCGCATCGTCGCCGGCAAGCTGTCGAACCGCTCCTGGCGGAACTACGTGGCGCTCGACCAGAACCTGGTCAGCGGCCTGTGGGAGGCGACCCCCGGCACCTGGCGCATGGACTACAAGGTTTGGGAGTTCTGCCACGTGCTCTCCGGCCGCTGCGTCATCACGCCGGAGGGCCAGGCCCCGATCGAGCTGAAGGCCGGCGACGCCTTCGTCTGCGAGCCGGGCCTCAAGGGCACCTGGCAGGTGCTGGAGACCATGCGCAAGCACTACGTCATCCGCAAGGACGTCACCGAGGCGATGTTCGCCGCCAAGGCGGCCAAGGCGGCGTGAGCGACGGGCTACGCTCCCTTCGCCGCGCTACGGGTGGGGGGCCCGCTCCCTTTGTCATCCCCGCGCAAGCGCTATGGCATGCACGGACCTCGTCGTCGCGTTGCTTCCCTCCCC
>JAEULF010000148.1 GCA_016793965.1 Alphaproteobacteria bacterium
GGTGGTCCCGCCGAAGGCCGCCGCGACGGTGCCGGAGTAGAAGTCATCGGCCGTCATGATGCCCATCGAGCTGTTCTGCTCGATGTGGCAATGGCTGTCGATGCCGCCGGGCAGCACCAGCTTGCCGCGCGCGTCGATCTCCCGCGCGCCCTTCGGCAGCTCGGCCGCGAGGGCGACGACGCGCCCGTCCCGGACGCCGACGTCCGCGCGCATGCTGTCGGTCGCCGTCGCCACCGTGCCGCCGCGCACCACCAGATCGTACTCGGCCATGTGCCCCGCTCGTGCTCGTTCCCCGCGCGATCCTCGCATCGCCAGTTCTGCGCTGACAAGGGCGGGCGGAGGACGCACCATCGCGCCATGGAATGGACGGACCAGGCGGTGGTGCTGGCCTGCCGCCGCCACGGCGAGGCGGACGGCATCATCTCGCTGCTGACGGTCGCGCATGGCCGGCATGCGGGCCTGGCACGCGGCGCCTATGGCCGCCGCCAGCAGGGGCTCTGGCAGCCGGGCAACCGCGTCGCCGCGCGCTGGCGCGCCAGGTTGGCCGATCACCTGGGATCGCTGACCGGCGAGCTGGTGAAGGACGGCGTGGCCCTGCATCTCGACGCGCCGTTGCGGCTCGCCGCGCTGTCGGCAGCCTGCGCGCTGGTCGATGCGGCGCTGCCGGAACGAGCGCCGCATCCGGAGATCTACCGCGACCTCTGCGCCTTCCTCGACCGGCTCGCAGCCGTCGGACTTGGCGAAGGCGCGCCGGATCGGCCCGCAGCAGCGCAAGCAGGGGAGCTCGACATCCTCGGCGCCTATGTCCGCTGGGAGCTGGCCCTGCTGGCCGATCTCGGCTTCGGGCTCGACCTCACGCAATGCGCGGCGACCGGGCGCAACGACACCCTCGTCTACGTGTCGCCGAAGTCAGGGCGCGCCGTGTCGGCAGCGGCGGGCGAGCCCTATCGCGCCAAGCTCCTCGCGCTACCGGCCTTCCTGCTGCATCCGGGCGTGCCGCCGGACAGCCGGCGGGCAGCGCGCGACGGCCTTGACCTCGCCGCCTATTTCCTCGAGCGCGAGGTGTTCGCGCCTGCGGGCAGCACGCTGCCAGCGGCGCGCGGCGCGCTCGCGGACCGCGCGCGCCAAGCTTGAGCCGGGCTCAGGAACGAGGATTCGCTCGATCCGCGGTGCGGCTCGACAAGCGGCCGGACACCCGCCGAGCCACGGCCGGCGGCTGCAGGCGCGCCTTCGGGTCGCCGAAGCGCTGGGCATAGAGGCGCTCCGCGGCGCGCTGCGCCTCGCGCGGGTCGCCGAAGCGCGCGGCCTCGATGAGGTCGAAGGGCTCGCTCGCCGCGAAGAAGCGAAACTCCGCCTCCGACTCGTCGCGCAGCAGGATGCCCGCCGTGATCTCCTCGATCTCCACAACGTAAACGTCGCGCATCGCCCTGACCTCCTGGCTCGCCGGCCGCGCCCGCGACCGGCATGGCTCATCGCGGAATTGCAGATCGACCCTAGCCACACGGCAGAGAAACGCACTTATATTTTCTGTGAACTATGGATGATCGTTCAGGTACGACGGGATTATTGACTTTCGGCAATGCAATCCTTGCGCGGGAGAGATCGCCCGCGTCGAGGCGGCGGCAGCGCGCCGGTGTAGAGTGCTCGCAGCGCACGCGATCGCTGCCGTCCCGCCGAGGAGCGTCCCATGGCCGAGATCCCGCTGGTCCTTGTTCCCGGCCTGCTCTGCACGGAAGAGCTCTGGCGGGCGCAGCTCCCGGCTCTCGCGCCCGTGGCGGAGGTCCGCGTCGCGCACGAGCAGACAGAGCACGATACGATCGCCGGCATGGCCCGCGCGATCCTGGACGCGGCGCCGCCGCGCTTCGCCCTGGCCGGATTGTCGATGGGCGGCATCGTCGCCTTCGAGATCATGCGCGCGGCGCCCGGGCGCGTGACGCGACTAGCGCTCCTGGACACGCTCGCCCACGCCGCCGCAGGCGCCGAGGAGGCCGCCGTGCGGCAGGGGCGCATGGACATGGCGGCGCGCGGCCGATTCCGCGAGGTCGTCGGCCTGCAGCTCGCGCGCTTCATCCCGGGGCCGCGGCTCGCCGATCGGGCCCTGGTCGATCGAATCATCGCCATGTGCGAGACGGTCGGACCGGAGGCCTATGCCCGGCAGGAGCGCGCAGTCCTCGCGCGTGCGGACAGCCGTGGCTCGCTCGGGGCCATCGCCTGCCCGACGCTGGTCCTCTGCGGCCGCCAGGATGCCGCGACTCCGCTCGCCTGGTCGGAACTGATCGCCGCTGGCGTGCCCGGGGCGAAGCTCGTCGTGGTCGAGGATTGCGGCCATCTCTCGACCATGGAGCAGCCCGAGCCTGTGAACCGCGCCCTGGCAGCATGGCTCGCCGCCTAGCGCGCCAGCACGACCTCGACGGTCTCGCCGTCGCCGACCTCGATCAGCCGCTCGAGCACCCCGCCGCTCATCGACGCCAGCGTGCCGCGCCGCGTCGGCAGCTGCCAGAAGACCCAGGTCGACACGATGTAGGCGCCCGCGGGAAGCCCGCGGAAGGCGAAGCGGCCCTGCGCATCGGCGGTCACCTCGCGGCGATAGGCGTCCATGCGCGGGTCGCGGTTCGCCCAGCCAGCAGCAGTGCCCGTCGCGGCCGCCCACTGCATCTCGCGCGTATAGTCGTTGGCGGGCAGGAGATAGACCGGATTGCCCGCCGCCAGCTTCACCTCGCCGCCGCGCGTGCGCATGAAGGCCTGGCCGAGCACCGCGCCTTGGCCGCGCGCGGCGGCCCAAGCGAAGTGGCTCTCGTCGAACGGCGTCCGGATGACGTAGCCCGGCGGCGGGCCGGACGGAGCGCAGCCCGCGAGCGCAGCGATCAGAGGAATGAGGACGGCGAGCGCGGTGCGCATCGCTGATCTCCGGCAGCGGACCCAGGCACGCCGGCCTCCGCCGGTCGCCCTCGTCCAGCCTAGCGCCCAATTGCGGCGGCGCCAGGGCAGCGAAGACGGGATGCTGAGCAGAGATCATTGCCGGCCGGCGCGCGTCCCCTCCGGGCGGGGCCCGGCGAAGGGCGAGGGACCGTCCCAATTCTCGTCGAGCAGCGGACGCGAGAGAGCCGCCGGCGCGCTGCGGTCAGCGCAGTCGAACAGGTCGCAGACGCGGCAGCTCGACCCGACCGCGACCGGAGCGCGCGCTTCCAGCCCATCGGCGAACGCGACAGACGGCGCATGATCGGCATCGCAGCCGATCGCCAGCGCCTTGCGCGGGCGCAGGTCGCCCGGCCGATCGTGCGGCACCAGCGTGCGCGCCAGGCAGATGTAGGACTTGCCGTCGGAGAAGCGCGACAGTTGAACATGCGTCAGCCCCGGCGCCAGGAAGGCCTGGTGCAGGGCCCAGCGCGCGCAGGCGGCGCCGAAGCGCGGGATCGCGAGCCCGGAGCCGCCGAAGCGCTTCTCGATCGTGCCCGCCCGATCGACGCGCAGCAGGTGGAAGGGCACGCCGGCCGCGCCGGGGCGGTTCAGGCTCGTCAGGCGCTGCGCCGCCTGCTCGAAGGAGACGCCGAAGCGGGCAGCGAGCGCATCGATGTCGTATCGGCTGGCACGCGCCGCTTCGAGGAACGGCTCGTAGGGCATGAGCAGGGCGGCGGCGAAGTAGCCGGCGAGCGCGCGGCGCGCCAGCATGTCGGCCTCGTCGGACGTCAGCTTGGCGCCGCCGATCAGGCGGTCGATCAGCCCACGTTGCGAGAGCAGCGCCAACTGGTGCGCCGCTTGGAAGGCCCGGCTCGGCTCCGGCAGCGACTCGGCGATGGCCAGTTGGCGCGTGCGCGGATCGTAGCGCCGCCGCGCGCCTCCCATGCCGGCCGCCGGCCTGAGCACCAGGTCCACCGCGTAGCGCTTGGCGAGGTGCTCGGAGAGCCCGTGCAGCGATCGCCCCTCGTCAAGCGCGGCCTCGCGGCGCGCCGTCTCGGCAGCGAGCTCAATGTCGGGGAAATGGTTGCGGCGCGCCTGCACGAAATCGGCCACCTCCTGCGCCGGGTGGCCTGGCACCGCCGCATCGCCTCCGGCGGCATCGCCGGCAGGGGCATGCCCCGGGTCGCCTTGGCCTGTCCGCTGCCATGCCTGGTAGAGGGCGAGCATGGCACGCCCGAGCCGCGGCGTGCTGACGACGAGATCGGCCACCTCCGCCGGCTTCACGTCATGCGCATCGAACAGCGGATCCGCGAAGAGCTCCATGAGCGCGGCCTGCAGGCGGCTGTCGTCCTCGGCCGTAAAGGCGGTCAGCTCGACGCGGAACTGCTCGGCCAGCTTCAAGAGGATCGGCACGGTGACCGGGCGCTGGTTGTGCTCGAGCAGGTTCAGGTAGGAGCCCGAGATGGCCAGGCGCTCCGCCATCTGCACTTGCGTCAGCTTGTTGTCCTGCCGGAGCCGGCGGAGCTTGCCGCCGAGGCGCATGCCACGGGCTAGCATGTGGAGATCCTTACAAATTTTGTCTGCTAGACTTGCAATTTGTCATTCTCTTACATTGTTGCAACGCAATGTCAATAAATTCCTCGCCTTCTCGCTGAATTGCACGCATGCATCTCGGCAATGCAGCAATGGCTGTGTCGGTAAATTTCTTACAAGGAGATGGCGATGACGACCACCACCCTTCCGGCGCGCTGGACCGGCATCAAGCGCGACTACAGCGATGCCGACGTCCGGCGCCTGGCCGGCTCGCTGCGCATCGAGCACACCCTCGCGCGGCGCGGTGCCGCGAAGCTCTGGCAGAGCCTGCTCACCGAGCCCTACGTCAACTCGCTGGGCGCCCTCACCGGCAACCAGGCCATGCAACAGGTGCGGGCCGGCCTGAAGGCGATCTACCTCTCCGGCTGGCAAGTCGCCGCCGACGCCAACAATGCCGGAGAGATGTACCCCGACCAGTCGCTCTACCCGGCCTCGTCGGTGCCGGAGGTCGTCCGCCGCATCAACCGGGCCTTCCAGCGCTGCGACCAGATCCAGACCATGGAAGGGTCCAAGGGACCGGGCGGCGACATCGACTGGTTCGCGCCGATCGTCGCCGATGCCGAGGCCGGCTTCGGCGGGCCGCTGAACGCCTTCGAGCTGATGAAAGCGATGATCGAGGCCGGCGCGGCCGGCGTCCATTTCGAGGACCAGCTCGCCTCGGAGAAGAAGTGCGGCCATCTCGGCGGCAAGGTGCTGGTGCCGACCCAGACCTTCATCCGGACCCTCAACGCGGCGCGGCTCGCCGCCGATGTCTGCGGCGTGGAGACCCTCCTGCTCGCGCGTACCGACGCCTTCTCCGCCCAGCTCATCACCGCCGACATCGACCCGCGCGACCGGCCGTTCATGACCGGCGAGCGCACGCCGGAGGGCTTCTTCCGCCTGAAGGACGGCTCGGGATTGGAGCACGCGATCGCCCGTGGCCTCTCTTACGCGCCCTATGCCGACCTGATCTGGTGGGAGACGTCGGAGCCCGACCTCACGGAAGCGCGCACGTTCGCCGAGGCGATCCACCGCCAGTTCCCGGGCAAGCTGCTGGCCTATAACTGCTCGCCCAGCTTCAACTGGAAGAAGAAGCTCGACGACGCCTCGATCGCCCGCTTCCAGCGCGAGATCGGCGCCATGGGCTACAAGTTCCAGTTCGTGACGCTCGCCGGCTTCCACCAGCTCAACTACGGCATGTTCGAGCTGGCGCGGGGCTACCGCGCGCGCGGCATGGCCGCCTATTCCGAGCTGCAGCAGGCCGAGTTCGCCGCCGAGGCCAATGGCTACACGGCGACGCGCCACCAGCGCGAGGTCGGCACCGGTTACTTCGACGCGGTGGCGCTGGCGATCTCCGGCGGCGTGAGCTCGACGACGGCCATGGCGCACTCGACCGAGACCGAGCAGTTCCACGACCAGCCCAAGACCAAGGCACGACATGACGACAAGTCGCAGGCAATAGCGGCGGATTGAACGGGAGAAACGCTCCCTGCCGCTCTCTCGCCGCTGCTTCCCCGCATAACCAGGCAGCGCGAGAGAGCGGGACGGAGGGAATTCGCGCAAGACGCAATGGAGGCACCGATGAATGCACGCTTCTGGGTCGTCGGCGGCGAGTACGCCGATATCCTGTTCCGCGAGGTCAAGCCGGAGACCCGCACGGCTTTGGGCCCGTTCGGCGACTATGTCGACGCGCTCGACGCCTGGACCAAGCTGACGCGCGAGAGCACGGCGCACGCCACCGTCCGGTTCACCATCGCGCGCGAGGCCGCGGCCTGAGCCCGGACAGGCCGAAGGCATCCCGACCCATGGCCGGGATGCCGGAGGCCACAGGCCCCGCCGGATCAAGGGGTTGCGCGCGCGCCGCCGGCTTGCGCCCAGGACATGGCGCAAGCCGGTTGCCCAACAGGGCGGGTTGCGCGCTATGCTAGCGGGCATGCAAAAGTCCAAGAAACGACCGACCCCGAGGAACGCCCGCCCGACCAAAGCCGCAACGGCCAAGCCGGGCAAGGCGAAGGCCCACCAGACGAAAGCCGCCGGCGCGAAGTCCCCGGCCAAGGCGAAGGCTGGAACTGCCTCGGCGAAAAGCGCGGGCAAGGCCAAGGGCGCCGCCCCAGCCAAAGGCGCCGCCACGAAGCGTGCGCCTCAGGCTGCGCGCGGCGCGGCGAAGGCCAAGCCCGCCCATAAGCCTGCAGCCAAGCCATCGGCTGCCAAGACGCCTAACGCTAAGGCGCCTGCCGCCAAGACGCCTGCCGCCAAGACGCCTGCCACCAAGACGCCTAGTCCACCCCTGGCGAAGTCGGCAATCAAAGCTCCCCCGGCCGCGACGCCGAAAGCTGCGGCGCGACCAGGCGCCAGGTCCGAGACCAAGCCGGCGCCGCCAGCCCCGGCCAAGGACGTTCGTAAGGCTCCCGCAGCGGCAGGCGCCGCGAAAGCGACGCCGCCCGCCCCTCAGCCGGCCGGCAAGCCGGCACCTATGGCAAAGCCGGCCGGCAAGGCCGGGGGCCAAGGCGCGGCGGCGCCAGCTGCAAGACCGGCAGCATCGGCGCCGAAGCCGCCGGTACCCGTCCTCACGCCGCGCGGCGCCATTGCGGACGGCATGCGCTACCTCGCGGCGGCGCGCTTCGGCATCGTCAACGACCGCGCACCGACGGCCACGATCGCGCGCGTGTTCGGCGTGCCGCCGGAGATGGTCGAGGAATGGGAGCAAACGATCCCGGTCGATCCCGATTTCCCGGAAGGGTGGCGGGTGGGCTGGAGCGACGCGCTGAAGGGCACGACGCTGCGGCTCCTGATGGAACGGAGCGGTTCTTGGTACAGGCAACAGGCCGTGAAAGAGGCGGCGAAGGCGGCCAGCGCCACGATGAGCAAGAGCTGACGCCCGCCTTGCGCAGCTGCCGGCCGCGCTCGTGACAGGGAGACTGCATGCGTCGGGCAATCGCCTTAATCGCAGCAATGGTTGCGCTCGGGGCGTGCGGCACCGCTGGCAACGACGCCGGCGTCGATGGGCCCCGAGGCACCCCTCTCTCTCCAGGCGCTGACGCCTACATCGATCGCTTCCTGGAGTACGGGAAACGTGTGGCGCGCGCCTCAGCTCCTGCCGAGAAGCTGGCGCGATCCCGGGAGATGCACGCAACCGCCACGTGGCGGACATGCTTCTATGCCGACCTTGATTTGCCATACGACGAGCTTCCGGCCGAGGTGAAGCAGCGTCGCTCGCGGGCCGCTCATGACAGTGCCCGGTCAGCGGAGCTCGAGAAGAGCAAGCGATTCATGGCGGCGAAGGGCAACATCGAATCCCGCCAGGTCGCAGCCGGGATGCAGGTCATCGACAGCCTTCACCAAGAAGGGTTCATGATGGCGAGCTTTTTCGGCTTCTCCATCCATGCCTACGGCTACTTCGTCGAGCGCGATCTCCAGCGGGCGCTCAGCTACATGGAGCCCCATGCGGCGACCGGGTGCACTTTCGCCAATGGCGTGCTCGGGCACTTCGCGCGCGATGGCATCGCCGTCCAGGCCGACCGCGTCGAGGCCTATGCGAGGTTCAGCCTCGCGCGCGAGTACGGCGACGACGATGCGGCAAGAGAGCAGCGCGACATCGAGCGCGGCATGCCGACGGCCCAGATCGAGCAGGCCCGGGCGCGGGCGGCGGCGCTCTCTCAACAGATCGCCGCGGCCCGCCGTTCAAAGCAATTCTGACGGCATCAGTCCGCACCAGGGGCGCCCTGCGACTCAGTGGACGCGGCGCGGCTGGCGCCGCGAGAGGGCGGCGATCGCCTCCGGAACGCCCTTGAGCGCGGGGTGGACGCGCAGCGCCACCTCGAAGGCCGCGAGCGCAGCACCGTCCTCGCCGCAGCGCAAGCAGATATGAGCGAAACCGCAGAGAGCGCCGAAATGCCGCGGCTCGATTTCGAGCGTGCGCCTGATATCGGCGACGCTTTGCGCGTCGCGCTCGACCAGGTAGTGCAGCGTCGCGCGCTTGTTCCAGGCCTCGGCCCAATCCGGGCGCTCCGCGACCAGACCGTCGAGCAGCGCCTGCGCTTCGCCGTAGCGGCCATGCGCGATGGCGCCGCAAGCGCGCTTCATGGCGTCTTCCGCGGATGCGTTCTCATGGTGCGTCCAGAGCGCCCAGATCATGTCCTCGATGTCGGCGACCTGGTCGGGCGGCGCCGCTGCCAAGCGCCGGAACAAGCCGTCGAGACGGCGCGGCACGCTCGGCGCCGGCGGTCGACCCTCCAGGGCAAGCACGAGCTTCAGCACATCGGCGATCATGCAACGAGAATAGCGCGAGGCCGGCGCGGAGGTCAGCCAGAGCCCATCGCGACGGGCGCGCACGCACGCCGAGAGCGGTCGTTTACCTTAATCGCGGATTAACGATCACCATGGGATCGTGCGCTCGAATCAGGCACCGAACCCGGCTGCCAATCGAGGCTGCACCTCACGCGATGTCTGCTCGGAATGGCGCGCCCGGAAGGACTCGAACCTCCAACCCTCAGATCCGTAGTCTGATGCTCTATCCAATTGAGCTACGGGCGCATCAGCCGCCAAGAGCTTGGGAAAGCAACGTCGGGGCGGCCAAGGGCGGCGACCATAGGGGAAGCATCCTTCCCTGTCCAGCGGATCATCCAGCCGGGCGCAAGCCGGCGCCGGCGACGGAATTCCGGATCCCCGTCATGTCGACTCGGCGTCGGAATCCCCGTAAGACGACGCCCCGAGGCAAGGTTCTCGCAAGGCTCTCCACGGCGCATTTGGCGCCCGCGACGCAACGTTTCTCGAACGGTGAGGCACCACGATGACCCACGCCCGCCCTTACGCGATCCAGCCCGAAGACCGCCGCTGCGCGATGCCGACGGTCCGCGCCGGCCGCAACCTCTGCGTGGCGGCCGCCCTGGCCCTGGCCCTCGCCGGTTGCGCCGAGGATCTCAACGCGCCGCCGGCCCAGACCCTGTGGCCGGCATTCGACGGAACGCTGCCGCGCGGACCCGCCGCCCAGGCCGCTGCCCAAGCTGCCGCCCCGGCCGCACGTCCGGTCGCGCCGACCCAGACCGCGACAGCAACTGCTCCAGCTCCAAGCGCCCCGGCCCCGTCGGTCTTCGGCTCCTCGCCGGCCGCCAACGCCGTGTCGCCCTCGGGCACTCATGTCGGCCTGCGCATCGCGCGCCTGCAGCAGGACCTGCAACGGCTGCAGAACTCCCTCAACATCCATCGCCAGAGCCACGCGACCATCCGGCCGCGCAGCCAAGCCAATGCGTCGGCGTACCAGGCCGCCGTGGCGCCGGTATACGCGCGCCTCCAGGTCGGCACGACGCCCGGCAACCCCGAGCTGGTCCAGCTTTGGAACGAAGCCGAGCTCCGCCTGTCGCGCCTGCATGACGACGTCGACCAGCTCAACAGCATCGGCAACGCCGTGGCGGCCGATGCCTCGCTGGCCTCTTACCTGCTCGATTCCGTGCGTGCCACCTACGGCATCGCCGGCGCCTTCGAGAGCGACCACCGCCAGCTGAGCCTGCTGGAGGACGAGACGGGCCGCACGGTCACCGCCGCCGACCGCCTGCTGACCGACATCAGCGGCGACATCAACCGCCAGGGCAACTACGTCGCGGCCGAGCACGCCAACATGACATCGCTGGCGCTCGCCCTGAAGACCGGCAGCTTCTTCCAGAATCAGACCGCGCGCACCGGCGCGCCGCAGCAGCCGAGCCAGGTGCAAGCCGCGCCCGTCGCCGCGCCGCTGGCGCAGGCGACCGGCCGGATGCAACCGGGCGCCGCACCCGCCGCGACCGGCGCCGTTGCCGTGGTCCGGTTCGACGGGCCCCGCGTCGCCTACGACGCGGCCGTCCAGAATGCCGTGCGCCAAGCGCTGGCGCGCAATCCCGCCGCCGCCTTCGACGTGATCGGCTACGCGCCGGCGCGCCAGACGACTGCCGAGGCGCGCAAGAATGCCGAAAGCGTCTACCGCAGCGTGACGCGCGCCGGCGTGCCGGCCGAGCGCGTCAACCTGTCCGCGACGACCGGCAACGCGCCCTTCGTCGAGGTGCACATCTTCCAGCGGTGACGGCCGGCCGTGACTCCGGCGCGCCGGCGGCTGTAGGCTTGGCGCGCTCGGATGCCCTGCCGGCCTCCGCGCGCCGGGAGGTCGTCCCATGCGCCCGATCCTAGCCTCGCTCCTGGCGGCCTTGGCCGCGGCCGCGCTGTCGCTCCAGCTGGCGCCGCCCGCTGCCGCCCAGTCGGCGGCCGACCAAGCGGCGATCCAGCGGCTGATCACGAGCCAGATCGAGGCCTTCCGCCGCGACGACGGACCGGAGGCGTTCTCCTACGCCTCGCCCGGCATCCGGCGCATGTTCGGCAGCGCCGAGACCTTCATGGAGATGGTCCGAAGCGGCTACCAGCCGGTGTACCGGCCGCGCGGCTTCGAATTCCGCGAGATCGTCGAGACTCAGGGGCGGACCCTGCAGAAGGTCCTGGTGGTCGGGCCGGACGGCAAGCGCGTCATGGCGCTCTACACGCTCGAGCAGCAACCGGACGGCAGCTGGCGGATCGCCGGCTGCCAGCTCGTCGCCCTGCCAGAGGAAGAGGCGTGAGCGCCGCAGCGGTCGCGCGACGGCGCCATGTCTAGCGCGGCCAAGCGCTTCCCCGTCGGCTGGGACGAGTTCCACAGGCACGCCCGGGCGCTCGCCTGGCGGCTCGCCGACGGGCCAGCGAAGCTGGCGCCGATCAAGGGCATCGTCGCGGTGACGCGCGGCGGCCTCGTGCCGGCGGCGATCGTCGCGCGCGAGCTCGACATCCGCGTCATCGACACAGCCTGCATCGCCAGCTACGAGGGCGAGACGCAAGGCCAGCTCATGGTGCTCAAGCCGGCTGCGGCGCCCGGGCTCGGCGACGGCACAGGCTGGATCATCGTCGATGACCTCGTCGACACCGGCGCCACCGGGCGCGCAGTCCGCGACATGCTGCCGCGCGCGCACTTCGCGACGGTCTACGCAAAGCCGGCAGGGCGGCCGCTTGTCGACACCTTCGTGTCCGAGGTCAGCCAGGACACCTGGATCGTGTTCCCCTGGGACGCGGACTAGCCAGCAAGGCCCTCGGTCGGTGCGCCGACGACGGCGAGCGCCGGCGCTCAGGGATAGAACCGTGACCGCATGCGCTCCTCATAGTCGACGAGGTTGGCGTGGCGCAAGGCTTCGTCCTTCATCGGCGACGCGATAGGCGGCCGCAACACATTGGTGAGCGTGCCGAAAGCAGTGGCATCCGCACCCGTTGGTTCCGCCCCCATGACGAACGGCTTGTCGCCCAGGACGCCCGCGAGCGAGCGCATGTCGCGCGCGCCCATCTCGTAGATCTCGGCGGCGCTGTGCCTGCCCAGGCCATGCAGGTCGAGCGCCTTCCGGATGCCGCGCCTGATCGCCGGCGCCACGAGCCAGCGCACGGGCGCCGGCGCGCCGCCGAAGAACGCCCGGCGCGCCTCCGCCCAGCCAGCGTCCTCGATCCAGCGACCGTAGACGATCGCCCAGTAGGTGCGCTCTTCGAGCATGCGACAGACCGCGTGCGCGATCGCGCGATCGCGGTCCGAGAGCCCCTTGTCGAAATCGGCGCCGTACTTTGATTCCAGGTGCCAACGGATGATCTCGGAATCGCCGACCACCTTGCCGTCGTCGACGATCACGGGCAGCTTCCCCTTCGGGCTCTTGCGCGTGGACATCGCGGTCTCGATCTCGAACGGCAAGCCGGCCAGCTTCAGCAGGACCTGCGCCTTGACCGCGAAGCTGCTGGGATTCGGGACGTCCCAAGCGGTCGGGAATTGGATCAACGTGATCATCGGCATCAGCTCCTGCGGCAGTTGCGTCGCAGCGGCTATACTGACAGTCTCCTGACAGTTCATGTCAGCAGCCTCTCGATCGAGCCGCTGCCCACGAAGCGGAGGACCCGCATGCGACGCGCCGACAGGCTCCTCCAGATCGTGCAGGCGCTCCGGCGCCGCAAGCGACCGACGACCGCCGAGCTGCTCGCTGCCGAGCTCGAGGTCTCCGTCCGCACGGTCTATCGCGACATGGCGGCGCTCCAAGCGAGCGGCGTCCCGATCGCGGGCGAGGCCGGGATCGGCTACGTGCTGCGCGGCGGCTACGACCTGCCGCCGCTGATGTTCACGGTGGAGGAGATCGAGGCGATCGCGCTCGGCGCGCAGATGGTCGGCCGCACCGGCGACGCGGCGCTGGCGCGCGCGGCGCAGGACGCCGTCGCGAAGGTGGAGCACGTGCTGCCGGCCGACCTGCGCGCGGCCTTGGAGCGAACGGCGCTGTACGCGCCGCGCTACTATCCCTCGGCGCCGACCGTGGTCGATCTCGCCGCGCTGCGCCTGGCGGTGCGCCGTGCCCAGAAGGTGGACATCGCCTATCGCGACGAGCAGGGAACGCGCACTCAGCGCCGGATCTGGCCGCTCGCGCTCGCCTATCTCTGGAACACCGCGATGATCTGCGCATGGTGCGAGCTGCGGCGCGACTTCCGGCACTTCCGCGCCGACAGGATCGAGGCCATCGCTCCAAGCGACGATCGCTTCGCTGCAGAGAGCGGCAAGCTGCTCAGACGCTATCTCGCCACCCAGGGCGCGGAGACGGCCCATGCAGCCGACGACCGGTGACCGCCCTCGCCTCTGGGCCCGCATGGGCGCGACGTGGTTAATCGGATGTAGACGCGGCCGGCCGAGCATGGGAAGAGCCCGCCAGGCAACGCTCTCGGATGCGCCATGAACATCGTCCTCTTCCTACCTTACGCGCCGTGGATCGCGCACTCCTTCACGGAGCTGACGATCGCGCTCGCCCTGAAGGTGAGGGGCTGCAACGTGCTCGTCGTCGGCTGCGACGGCGCGGTGCGCGATTGCGACATGACGCTCCCCTCCTTCGGCACCGTCCGGCCGAACTGCACGACCTGCCGCGCGGAGTCCGAGACGATCATCAAGGGGTTCGGCGTCAACTACGCCTGGCTCGGCGGGATCGCCACGGAGGACGGGATCAAGGCCGCTGATGCCTGGATCGACGGCCTGCGCGACGACGAGCTTGCCGGCGCCACCTATGCCGGCCTCCCCGTCGGCGAGCTGGTCGCGAGCTCGGTGCACACCAACATGCGCTGCGCCGAGATCGATCCGGACGACGCGCCGGCCGTCGCGTTCTGGCGCCGCTTGATCCACAACGGCGCCCTGACCGCCGCCGCGCTGCCGCGCGTTCTCGACGCCATGCGTCCGCACGCGCTGATCGTCTTCAACGGGCGCATCTCGTCGACGCGCGTCGCTTTCGAGGCGGCCCGTGCGCGCGGGATCCGGACGATCGTCGAGGAGCGAGCCTTCAACGGCATCGTCCGACTGTTCGAGAACGAGACCGGCACCGCCATCGCTCCCTACGAGGAGGGATGGCGGCTCTGGCGAGACACGCCGCTCTCCGCCCCGGAGATCAAGCGCCTGGCGGCTTACTTCGGCGAGCGGCTGGCCGGGAAGACGCTGGAGACCCAGATGTTCAGCGACGTGGAGTCCGCCGTCGACGCGCTCCGCGCGCGCCTGGGAATCGACCCGTCCAGGCCTGTCGTCACCTATTTCGCGTCGTCGCCTGACGAGGGCATGGGCCAGCATATGGTCGATCCGCGCCTCGCGGACATGTCGCGCTATGTCGGCGACCTTGTCGACTACGCGCGCGCGCGCCCGGACGTGCAGCTGATCCTGCGCGCGCATCCCTGGTGGTTCGCGCGCAAGGCGACCGGCTCCAACAAGGTGCAGATCGCGTTCTTCGCCGAGCTTGCCGCGCGGTTGCCCGCGAACGCCGTCTACGTGCCGCCCGAGGATCGCGTGCTCAGCTACGACCTCATGCGCTTGAGCGATGTCGTGGCACACTGGTTCAGCACCACCGGCATCGAGGCGGGCATGATGGGCGTGCCCGTCGTCCAGCCCCAACTGCGCGGCTACTCCCCCCGGCCGCACTGCCGGTACCTCACGACCGGCACGCTCGCCGCGACGCTCGACGAGCTGGTCTCGAGCGGCCGCAAGCCCGGCCCGAACCTCGAGACCGCGCGTCACGCCTGGCGCGATGCCTACAGCTACTTCTATCGGACGGGGTACGACTTCACGCCCGTGAGCTTCGGCGACGACCCCTACAGCAGCAAGCTCACATACGACCGCCCGGAGGACCTCGCTCCGGGCAAGCACGCGGATCTCGACTGGATCTGCGAGGCGATCATGACGGGGCAGCGCCTGCAGCGCGGGCCGCAGCCTGCGGACGCGACGCGCTCGGCAGCTTCAGAGCAGGCAGCGATCGCGAGCGCCGTCCGCGCGGCGCGCGAAGCGCCGATGGCGCTTCTCAAGCTCGCCGCCGCCTAGCGCCTTCAAGCCCCGAGCGCCTTCACACGCTGAGAGCGGCAAGCGTCGCAGGCGGCGCCTTTGGCGGCTGCGACGGCTGCGCGGCGGACGCCGCGACCGCCTTGCCTGGGCTGCCGATGGGGCGCGCCGGCCGCGGCGCGGACACGTATGGCGGCTTGCCGGCCGCGGCGCCCGTCAGGAACTTCAGCCAGGCCTGGGTGACCATCGGGTTCTCGTAGAGCGCGCCGTTGCGCTCGAGGATCGCCTCGCTCAGCGCCGCGCGCCGCTTCCTGCTGGTGCCGAGATCGACGGCGAGGCGCACATATGCCTCGGGCCCGTCCACGACCGTGTCGAGCAGCTCCATCGCGCGCAGCATGCCGAACGTGGTGCGCCCGCGCATGAGGCCGGAGGGCCAGGTCACGATCGGCACGCCGAAGGCAAGCGCCTCGAAGCTGGTGTTGCCGCCGCTGAAATGGGGCGTGTCGAGCATGACGTCGGCTGCGGCCGCCAGAGCCAGGAACTTCGGGTGGTGCAGCATCGGCAGGAAGAGCACGCGCTTGATCGCCTCGGCGCCGGCGAGCCGTTCCAGCCGCGCGCGGATCTGGGCGGCGTGCGCGGGGTAGAGGCCGGCGATGAGCACGATGGTGCCCTTCGGGTCCGCCTTGAGGATGCCCGCGAGGATGGCGTCGAAGTCCGGATGGAACTTGAACAAGGTCTGCGGGCACAGGTACATCGCGCCCTTGATCTTGGCGCGAAGGGCCTCGACCTCCGGCACGGGCTCGGTCGGCTTCACCGGCCGGTAGTAGTAGGTCGGCAGGGTCGGGAGGCGGACGAGCTGCTCCGTGTACGTGGCCTCGGCGCCGGCGGGCTCGATCAAGTCGCTCGACACGAAGTAGTCGAGGGTCTCGAGCCCGGTCGTGTCGGGATGGCCCCAGCTGGTCGCCTGGACCGGCGCGAAGCGCCCTGCCGCGAGCACGAAGACGTCGGGGTCCATGCCGACGTCAGGGAAGACCGCGATGTCGAGCCCGGCGCGACCGAGCATGCGCTGCGCGGCGGCGAGGTCGCTCGGCAGCACGGTGATCGGCGCGTGCTTCTCGATCGCCTTGGTGAAGTGGTCGACGTTCGCCTGCGTCGCGTAGACCTTCAGGTCGATCTTGTCCTTCGGCAAGGTAGCGATGAGGCCGAGGTTGAGTCGGCCGATCGTGTGATTCTTGAGCCGAGCGGAGACGAATCCCACCTTCAGGCGCCGATCGGCCTTCACCGCCGGCGCCGTGATCGCGTCCCCCTGGCAGTGCGGGGCCGTGTAGGCGAGCTGCGGGCACGCCTTGCGGTACACTTGCGCGATCTTCTCCTGGATGGCCCGGTCCGGCAGCCCCTGATAGGCGAGGAAGAAGCTGGTCGCCGCCGCATCGGAGGCCGGGCTCGGGATCGACAGGCCGCGCTGCGCGAGCGCGTCGAGCATCGCCATCATGCGCTTGCGCGAGGGCTCGATCGCGTCGGTGCTCTCGATGATCGGAGGCACGAGCATCGCGACCTTGAGCCGCAGCCCGTCGTCGGGCTTGAGCGCCAGCGCATCGGTGAACCGGCGCCCGGCCTCGGCCAGCTCGCCCGCCTGCCAGAGCATGGCGGCGTAGCTCGCATGCACCTCCGCCTGCGCCGGGCTGGCCGCCAGCGCCTTCTCGTAGGCCTGGCGCGCCGGCTCGGTCTCGCCCCGCGCGTGCAGCAGGCCCGCGAGGTTGTGGAACGCGGCCCAGTATCCCGGGCTGATCTCCCCGGCCTTGGCGAAGCAGGCCGCGGCGCCGTCGTGGTCGCCGCGCGCGCGCAGCGCGTTGCCCAGGTTGTAGCGGGCGTTGGCGTCCTGCGGCGAGAGCTCGATGACGCGCCGGTAGGTCGCGATCGCCTGGTCGAGCAGGCCGGCGGCGCGCTGCATGACGCCGAGGTCGTTGAGGAAAGCCGGGAAGAGCTTGTGCCCCTCGCCGATCAGCTCGATCGCCCGCGCCACCTGCTGGACGGCCACGCCGAACTCGCCGTTGCGATGCGCGCACAGGCCGAGCAGGTGGTAGACGCGCGGCGGCGGCGGGACTCGCTTGGCGATCTCGCGCGCGGCCGCCTCGGCCAGCGCCACGTGCCCCGCGGCAAGATCACCGAACGCGCGGTCGACCGCCCTCTCCGCCTCCGGGTCGGGGCCGGCCTTCTGCTCCAGGTATGCGTAGGGGGACGCCTTGGGCGAGGACTTGGCCGAAGGCGCGCCGGACGGCGGCCGCTTCGGCGCGGCGGCGGGACCGGTCGTCACTCGTCCTCCGATGCAGGCGCCAGGACGTTCGCTTCCAGGAGCTCGAGGAAGGCCTGCATCCGGTTCTTGAACAGGTTCGGGCGCTCGGTCCTGTCCTTGAGCTGCGTGAACACGTTCTGCGCGGCCGCGACGGCGATGCCCTCGAACTGGTGCGCCGCCGGCAGCGCCCGCCGCTTGCGCATGTCGGACACGAGCTTCGCCTGGTACTCCTCGTAGCGCGCCGCGATCAGGGCCTTCAGGTCGGTGCCGAAATCGGTGCGCGCCTCCGGCGAGAACACGATGCCGCTCTGCATGTGCAGCGGCTCGAAGAGCGCCTCCACGAACTCGCCTTGGAGGATCGGCGGCACGCCGCTCTTGCCCAAGGTGCTCCGGAAGCTCGCGACGAGCGACAGCGTGAACAGGCGCAGCTCCAGCGCGTTGAACGGCACGTTGCGCTGCTGGAACAGGCCGACGAGCTCCTTCTCGATCGCCTGCTGGGCAAGGATGGCTTGCTGCACGAGACGCCGCACGATCCGCCTCCATCGGTCCGCCGCGCCGGCACGATGCCGGTCCGCCTGCGCCGCCGGCCAGGTCCGCCGGCGCGCGGCGCATCCCTATGTTTCGCCCGGCCGGCGCCTGCGTTCAAGGCCCAGGAGCGCTAGGGACCGGGCATGCGGACCAAGGCGACGCGCCGGCCGGAGCCGATCTCGACGATCGCGAGGGCTCGACCGCCGTCCGCCAATGCGAGATCCAGCACCAGCCTGTCCCCGGACAGGCTATGGTCCAGCAGCCGCGCGCCGGCGGGCACGTCGGCCCAGATGTCGACCGGCGCAGCTCCGCTATGCGCCTCCGTGCCGACGGGGACCTGGAGCGCGTCGAGCCGGGTCACGATGGCGGTCACGAGGACGCCGACGCCCGCTATGATGGCGATGCCCATCGAGATCACGAGCACCTTCATCGCCCGCATGGTCACCATCCCCCGTCGCGCCCCGGCTCGCCCCGCCTCCAGGATTGCCATGCGCGATGGCGCGGAGGCGCCTCTCGCGGAGGACGATGACGTCCTCGGCGGCGAAGATGCCCCGCTTGCGACCGGAGAGGAAGCGCGCATCTTGCAGGTCGCGCTAGGCCCGGAGGCCGAGGGGGAGCGCATCGACCGCGCGCTCGCCCAGGCCCTGCCCGGCATGTCGCGCAGCCGGCTGAAAGCGCTGATCGAGGCCGGCGCGGTCGCGACGCAGGACGGCCGGCTCGCCGTCGGTGACCCGGCCCGCAAGGTGCGCGCCGGCGAAGTCTTCGCGGTCGCGGTGCCGGCGGCCGTCGACGCGACGCCGCAACCGCAGGCCATCCCGCTCGCCGTGATCTACGAGGACCGCGAGCTCGTCGTCGTGGACAAGCCCGCGGGGATGGTCGTGCATCCGGCCCCCGGAGCGCCCGACCGCACCCTGGTCAACGCGCTGCTGGCGCATTGCGGCGACAGCCTCTCCGGCATCGGCGGCGTGCGCCGGCCCGGCATCGTGCACCGCATCGACAAGGACACCAGCGGGCTGCTCGTCGTCGCGAAGACTGACAGGGCGCATCAGGCGCTCGCCGCCCAATTCGCCGCGCACGACGTGCACCGCGTCTACGAGGCGATCGCCTGGGGCGTGCCCAGCCCGCGCAGCGGCACGATCGACGCGCCGATCGGCCGCAACCGCCAGGACAGGACGCGCATGGCGGTGCGCGGCGACGGGCGCCGTGCCGTGACCCCCTACGAGGTGACCCGTCCCCTCGGCCTCGCCGCTGCCCTCCTCGACTGCCAGCTCGAGACCGGCCGGACCCACCAGATCCGCGTCCACATGGCCTCGATCGGCCACCCGCTCGTCGGCGACCCGGTCTACGGACGCCCGACGCGGGCGCGCCAAGCTCTGGTCGGCGCGACCGCATGGAAGGCGATCGCCGCGTTCGGCCGGCAGGCGCTGCATGCGCGGGAGCTGGGCTTCCATCACCCCAGGAGCCGCAAGATGCTGCAGTTCAGCGCGCCGCCCCCCGATGATTTCGCTTCGTTGATCGACGCAATCCGATCGACCACGTCATAGAGCAAGAGCAGCGGCGCAACGAATTCAGGCGAGATTGGATTACAGGAGTGCAAGGGACTTTGCCGAAGTTACCGCAGCTTAAGTTGCACGCCAGCGCTCTCGCCTGATAAAAGCGCATTCAACGCTACGGAGTCTTGCTTGTCATGGCGAACGCACCTGCCCTGCCCCGCTTGGATGCCGAAGGCAACCTGAGCCGCTATCTCCAGGACATCAGGCGCTTCCCGATGCTGGAGGCCGGCGAGGAGTACATGCTCGCCAAGGCCTGGCGCGAGCGCGGCGACGTCGAGGCGGCGCACAAGCTGGTGACCAGCCACCTTCGCCTCGTCGCCAAGATCGCCATGGGCTATCGCGGCTACGGCCTGCCGGTCGCCGAGCTGATCGCCGAGGGCAATCTCGGCATGATGCAGGCGGTCAAGCGCTTCGATCCCGAGCGCGGCTTCCGTCTCGCCACCTACGCGATGTGGTGGATCCGCGCGGCCATCCAGGAATACATCCTGCACTCCTGGTCGCTCGTGAAGATCGGCACGACGGCGGCGCAGAAGAAGCTCTTCTTCAACCTGCGCAAGCTCAAGGGCCAGATGCAGGCGATCGACGAGGGCGACCTCTCGCCCGAGCAGGTCCAGAAGATCGCCACGCGCCTCGACGTGCCGGAGCAGGACGTCGTGCAGATGAACCGCCGGCTGGCGGCGCCCGACCACTCGCTCAACGCGCCGATGCGCCAGGACGCAGAGGGCGAATGGCAGGATTGGCTGGTCGATGACGCGCCCAGCCAGGAAACGACGCTCGGCAATCGCCAGGAATCGACTCAGCGCCAAGCGCTCCTGGCCAAGTCCATGGGCGTGCTCAACGAACGCGAGCGGCACATCCTGACCGAGCGCCGGCTGAAGGAAGAACCGACGACGCTGGAGGATCTCAGCCGCGAGTACGGCATCAGCAGGGAGCGCGTCCGCCAGATCGAGGTGCGCGCCTTCGAGAAGCTCCAGAAAGCCGTTCGCGGCGCAGCGGCCGAAGCAGTGGCGTCGACCCGATAGGGCGTTGCTGGGATTGGTGGCCTCCGGCGGTCAGGGCGGAGCGCGCGGTGCCCGCCGAAGGGCAGCCATGCAGAGCTCTCGATTTCGCGTAAATGGCTCTATTAATATGATGGCATAATTCTTTTTGGACGCTGTCTCTGTCGACGCCCTAATTTTCTGCAGGGTAAACTCCGAGCATTATTGCGCGTCCGGGGATCCTGCGGTTCTCCCGGCCCTTGACCCGCCTTAGGGCTTTCACGGAGAGACAACGCGCATCTTGCGAAGCACAGTCGCGAGTGCCACCTCGGCTTTAGGGGTGGAGGGATGGTTCACAGCGGTGGCCGTCCGCTTCGTGCGTGCCACAAGCAGAGCGGGGCAGTGATGGTTGAGGACAAGGTCGACCGCGCGGAATTCCGGCTGCTCAGGCGCGCACCTGGGCCTGATGTCACGCTCCCGTCCTGTCAGTCGGGCATGCTCGCCGTCGGCAACAAGGCCGAGCTGTGCATGACGTGCGCGGTTCGCCATCTCTCGATCTGCAGCGCGCTCGAGGGACCGGCTCTGGAGCGGTTCGCGGCCGCCGTCCACATCATGTCGCTCGATGCCCAAGCGCCGATCTTCGACGAGGGCGAGCCGGCAACCGCCGTGTTCAACGTCAAGGAAGGCGCGGTGCGCCTCTACAAGCTCTTGGCCGACGGCCGCAGGCAGATCGTCGGCTTCCTGTTCGAGGGCGACTTTCTCGGCCTTTCGGGCGTGCGCGGCGGCAACTACGCCTACTCGGCCGAGACCGTGGTCCCCTCGCACATCTGCCGCCTGCAGCGCTCCGCCATCGACGGCTTCCTGCACGAGTTCCCGAAGATGGAGCGCCAGCTCCTCGACATCGCCGCCGCCGAGCTCGCGGCTGCCGAGGAGCAGATGCTCCTGCTCGGGCGCAAGACCGCGCGCGAGAGGCTGGCGAGCTTCCTGCTGAAGCTGTCGGAGCGCGCGGTGCGTCGCGGCAAGCCGGCGGACCCGGTGTCGATCCCCATGAGCCGCACGGACATCGCCGACTTCCTCGGCCTGACGACCGAGACCGTGAGCCGGACGATGACGCAGCTCAAGCGCGAGCGCCTGATCACGTTGCTCCCCGGCGCCGCGATCGCGATCAGCGACCGCGACGCGCTCCAGGCCGCGTCCGAAGGCGACTGACCGAGCGCCAGGCCACGGCTGCCGCCCGTGCCAGCCGCCGGCGTCACGCCGCGACGTGATCGAGCACCTGGCGCTGGAAGAAGGGCAGCGGCGATTCGTGCCGCGAGAGCGGCCCGATGGCCGCGCCGGCGCTCTCCAGCCCCGCCTGCATGGCCTCGCAGGCATAGACGTCCTCGAGCGTGACGTTGTTCGATTCCAAGGGATGCACGTCCTTCGGCAGGATGCGCATGGAAGCATGCGGCCCCTTCGCCGCGATGATGTGCGCCGGCATCTGGTCAGGCGGCGGCATCGGCAGGGCCTGGCGCTCGAGCGCGCGGGGATCCGCGCGGGTGCGCACATGCACGTGCGACAGCCCGGCCTCGACCGGGATGACGTTGAACGTCAGCCAGTAGGTGGCTGTCTCGTAGAGGCAGAAGCTCGGGAAGAGAACGTAGGCGCCGGCGCCGAAGTTCGAGGGAACGCCGGCGATGACCGGCAGCAGCAGCTTGTCATGCGTCACGCCCTCCTTCAGGGGGCGGTAGAACGTCCAGTGGCGACCCGTCGGCTCCCAGCGCTGGCGCGTGAAATCGCCGTCGCCGAGCGAGTGCTTGTGCAGGTGGAACAGGTGGTAGCCGTCGATGAAGTTCTCGACGACGATCTTCCAGTTCGCGCGCACGCGATAGAGCACGTCGGCCACCTCGACCATCCGCTCGGGGTCGTGCGGCCCGAGCTTCTGCGGGAACGCGCCGAGCCAGGCCTCGAAGGGACCGGCGTCCGGCTCGCCATGCGCGAACACCATGCCCTTCCAGGCCGCGACCTTGGCCGGGCGCAGGCCGAGGCACGACTTGTCGAGGCCGGGGAACTGCTCGCGCTCCTGCGGCACGCCGATCAGCCTTCCGGCCAGGTCGTAGGTCCAGTTGTGATAGAAGCAGGTGAGCACGCTGCCGACGTTGCCGCTGCCCTCCAAGAGCCGGGTGCCGCGGTGCCGGCAGCTGTTGTGGAAGGCGCGCAGACCGCCCTCCTTGTCGCGCAGCACGACCAGCGAATGGCGGCCTACCTGCACGCAGCGGTAGTCGCCGGCGCGCATGAAGTCCTCCGCCATGCCCACGAAAGCCCAATGCTTGCCGAACAGCTCGGCCTGCTCGCGCCGGAACCAGTCCGGCGAGACATAGGCCTCGACAGGCAGCAGCTGGCGCAGCTCGGATTGCATGCTCATCGGCTTTCCCACCTGGAGCGGCGTTGATCGGCGCACTGTACATGAGCGGCAAGGCACCTGAAGGCCCGGCGTGGCCGTGGCCTGCAGCAATCGCAGGTCTGCATGCCGGCGTCCGATGGGCTCGCCCCCTTCCCCGGCCGGCAGCAAGCGCCAATTGGCAGAGCGTTGTGCAGCGCGGTATAAGCCTTCCGGCGCGAGGAAGGTGCGCGCGGGCCACGGGGCAACGGCTCGGCCCCGCGAGCGGAGGGCGGAAGGCGTGACGAGCGCGGGCTCTGCTGCCGAAGCGAAGGTCCCGACCGTGCATCTGCCGATCATGCGATCGGTGGCCGAGCTGCGCGCGACCGTCGCCGCGTGGCGACGGAGCGGCGACACCGTCGGCTTCGTGCCGACGATGGGCGCCCTGCACGAGGGCCACATCACGCTCGTCCGCAAGGCGCAGCAGGCCTGCACGCGCGCGGTCGTCTCGATCTTCGTCAATCCCAAGCAGTTCGGGCCGCGCGAGGACTTCACCAGCTATCCCCGCCAGGAGATGGCGGACGCCATGGCGCTGACCCGCGCCGGCTGCGACCTGCTCTACGCGCCGGCTGTCCGCGAGATGTACCCGGAGGGGTTCCGCTCGACGGTCAGCGTCGCCGGCCTGTCCGACGGACTGTGCGGCGCCCATCGACCCGGTCACTTCGAGGGCGTCGCCACGGTCGTGACCAAGCTGCTGCTGCAAGTCGGCGCCGATGCGGCGTACTTCGGCGAGAAGGACTA
>JAEULF010000209.1 GCA_016793965.1 Alphaproteobacteria bacterium
CGCTGGACGGGATCGTCCTTGGGCGACACGACGAACAGGAGCGGCTCGACTTGGCTGCGGTCGAGCGCGCGGACGAGGTCCAAGGTCAGCTTGCCGACCGTGTGGTTGCGGAACTTCTCCGAGACCAGCGCCAGCCGCACCGATCCTCGCGAGCGCCGCGCCCGGTCGCCGAGATCAGGCGCCGCCCAGCCGAGGTCCGGGCAGGCATCGAGGTAGAAGCGCGCGATCTGCGATTGCAGCGCACGGTCGTTCTCGCCGTGATAGGCGAGGTAGAAAGCCGTGCCAGGAACCTCGGCGATGGGGTCGCGGATCGTCGCCCCGGCTGCCTTGAGGGAGGCGAACCCCTCCGCGACCGCCGTCCGCCGCGCAGCGATGCTCGCTTCGCTGTCCTCGATCTGGGCGAGCAGCAGGCTGCGCCGCAAGGCGACGCCGATGCTGGGAGCGATCGCGAGCGCGCGACGCAGGAGTGCGTCGGCAAGACCCGCCTGGCTGCGCCCGGCCAGGACCTCGGCGAGCGCCGTGGCCGTGATCGCAGACGACGGATCGAGCCTCAGCGCCTCGGCATAGCTCGCCAGTGCGGCCGCCGCGTCGCCGGCGAGCCGCTGGGCGTTGCCGAGGTTGTGGAATGACGCCGCGCTCGGCGATAGGGACGCGGCGCGATCGAGCGCCGCGACCGCCTCGGGGTGCCGGCCGGACCTCTGCAGCAACAGGCCGAGATTGGCGTGCGCGTCCGCGAAGCTCTCGTCCGCGGCGATCGCGCGGCGGCATGCGCCCTCCGCGCCGGGCAGGTCGCCCACCTGCTCGAGCCCGATCGCGAGATCGCACCAGGCTGCGGCATCGTGCGGCGCGCCGTCCGTCGCCCGCCTGTAGCATGCGATCGCGCCGGCGATGTCGCCGCGCTCCTCCTTGAGGTTTCCGAGACGGCGCAGCAGGTCGGCGCTCGCGCCCCGTGCGGCCAGCAGGGCCTCGATTCGGGCGATCTCGCCGGCGGCGCTGCCGTTCCTCGTCATCGGCCGGCGAGGAGGCGGCGCGCCTCGGCGCTGTCCGCGGCGATCTGGGCCTTCAGCGCGTCGAGCCCGTCGAATTTCCTCTCCGCGCGCAGGAAGTGGATCAAGCGGACGCGCAGCGTCCTGCCATAGATGTCCTCGGCGAAGTCGAAGAGATGGGCCTCGACGCGCGGCTCAGTGCCGCCGACGGTCGGACGGTTGCCGATGTTCGCGACGCCCTTCGCCCAGCGCGGCGCCGCGCCCGGCACGTCGACGATGCCGGCCTCGACGGCATAGACGCCGAGACGCGGGCGCAGGTGGTCGCCCAGCGGCACGTTCGCCGTCGGGAAGCCGAGCAGCCGCCCGCGGCGATCGCCCTCGCCGACCCTGCCTTCGACTTCCCAAGGCGCGCCGAGCAGCGCTGCCGCGCCGGCGGGATCGCCGACGACAAGCGCCGCGCGGACCCGGGTCGAGGAATAGGCCTGCCCGTCCGGTCCCGTCGCCGGGAGCATGCAGGTCATGCCGATGCCATGCCCGGCGAGCCGCGCGCGCAGCAGGTCAGGCGTCCCCCGGCGGCCATTGCCGAAGGCGAAGTTCGCGCCGACCACGACATGCGCCGGGCCGAGATGGGCGACGAGCACCTCATCGACGAACGACTCCGCCGACCGGCTCGCGAACGCGCGATCGAACCCGATGACCAGCGCGAAGTCGGCGCCGAAGCTCGCCAGCCGGCGCGCCTTGGCGGGCCACGCGGTCAGCCGGAACGGCGGCGCGTCGGGCGCGAAAACCTGGCGCGGATGCGGCTCGAACGTGACGACGCCGACCGTCGCGGCATGGCGCCGGCATTCCTCGATCACGGCGCGATGCCCGAGATGGGCGCCGTCGAAGTTGCCGACGGCGATCGCGGCGCCGCGCAGTCGCGCTGGCGCGGGGCCGGGCCAGCGCAGCTCCGTCAACGGCACCGCAGGGTCAGCGACCGCACTGTCCATCGATGTCTTGATCCCGGTTCCCGCAAGTTCAGCGCCGGAACTTGGCGGAGCGCCTCCGGGCTGTCAAAGACGGTCTCGGGAAGCTCACGCGCGCGACGGTGCGATCACCACGGCCTCGCCCTCCAGGACGGTGCGCTCGCCCACCATGCACGTGGTCGAGCACGTCAAGCGCTTCTTCTCGTCGTTCTTGCCGACGACGGTCACCGTCGCCACCACCGTGTCGCCGATGCGGACAGGGGCCTTGAAGCGCAGGGTCTGGCTCAAGTAGATGCAGCCTGGGCCGGGCATGATCGTGCCGAGGATGCACGAAATGTAGCCGGCGAGCAGGGATCCATGCGCGATCCGCGTCTTGAAGATCGTGCTCTCAGCGTAAATCTGGTTCAAATGGACGGGATTGGTGTCGCCCGTGATGCCCGCGAACATGACGATGTCCGCTTCCGTCACCGTGCGCGCGTACTCGCCGGTCATGCCGACGCTGAGGTCTTCGTAGTGATAGCCGCGCATGCTCGATTCCGCAGGTTCAAGTGCGGTGCCGCCCGCCGCTCCGCGATGCCGATCGGCGGAAACCCGCCGGCCGTCGATGGTTTCTAGCGGTATTTGTGCAGTGCGGCAAGGCAGGCAGGCCGATGCACAGGTCATGCATTGTCAGGGGCTGAGGCGGAGGCTTGCGCCTTGGCCGTGCCGCCTGCCCAGGCGGCAATGCCCAGGAAACTTGCTTTGCGGTATGGTTAAGGCCAACGGAATCGAAAGACATGGCCGTCGCGAGCACCAACGCAGCTATGGATCACATCGGGGTCGCTACGGCGCTTGAGGCTGCATTCGCCGACGGCGTCGCCGCGCAACGCTCTGGCGATCTTGGCGCCGCCGAGTCCGCCTATGCGACGGCGCACAGGTTGGCGCCGGGCGAGGCGCGGATCCTCGCCAACTGGGCCGAGGTCGCGGCGGCGCGCGGCGCGATCGAGGACGCCATCGCGCGATGGGAGGCGGCCTTGGCATGCCCGGCCGAGCTGGCGCATGCGGGCGCCCAGCCCTGGACCCGGCTCGGCGCGCTGCGCGATGCGGCCGGACGTCACGACGAGGCCGCAGCGGCCTGGCGCGAAGCGATCCGGCGCGCCCCCGACGACCGCGGGCTCTGGCACAGTCTTGCCGCGAGCCTGCGCGCTGCCGGCCGCTACGCCGTCGCCGAGGACGCGTTCCGTCAGATCAAGCGCCGATGGCCTGATGACAGCTGGAGCCAAGTCGTCCTGGCGGGCCTCGCCCTGCAGCGCGGCGCCTTCGCCGAGGCGCTGCGATCGTTCGACGCTGCCGCAGCCGCCGAGCCCGCGAACCCGCATGTCGCGCAGGCGCGCCTCGCTTTCGCGCTCACCGATCCCGAAGAGACGCGCGCCTCCTTGGCGGCACGGCATCGCGCCTGCGCCGCGACCTTGGCGCGCGACGTGCCGCGCCAGCTCCGTTGGCGCAATCCGGCCGACCCGGAGCGGCCGCTCGCCGTCGGGTTCCTCTCCGGCGACCTGCGCAATCACTCGGTCGCGCGCTTCCTGCTGCCCATGCTGGCGAACCGCGAGCGCTTCGCCGGCCGCACTGTCCTCTACAAGGCCGACGTGCGACGGGACGGCATGACCGCGGCGCTGATCGCGGCCTCGGACGCGCTCCGCTCAATTGCCGGCAGCGACGATGCGTCCGCTGCGCGGACCATCGGCGACGACGGCATCGACGTCCTGATCGACCTGTCCGGTCATACGGTCGGCGGTCGACTCGGCGTCTTCGCGCGGCAACCCGCTCCGATCCAGCTGGCTTGGATCGGGTATCCGACCGGAACAGGGCTCGACGACTGCCTGCAGCGGGTCACCGACGCCGTCGTCGATCCGATCGGCACGGAAAGCGAGAGCCGAGAGAGGCTGATGCGGCTGCCGGCGCCGTTCCTCTGCTTCCGGCCCAACCCGGACGCTCCCGCCGTGACGCCGCCGCCGAGCGCCAGCGGCGCGTCCTTCACCTTCGGTTCCTTCAACGCGCTGCACAAGCTGACCGACGCGACCATCGGCCTGTGGGCGCACGTGCTTGCGGCCGTTCCGCGAAGCCGGCTGCTGCTGAAGGCGCACGGCCTCGACGACCCGCGAATCGCCGCGGCGCAGCGCGCGCGCTTCGCTGCTGCCGGCTTGCCCCCGGACCGTGTCGCGATCGCAGCCTTCGAGCCCGCTGAGCGCGACCACCTCGCCCGCTATGCTGACATGGACGTGGCGCTCGATCCGACCCCCTATGCGGGCACGACGACGACCTGCGAGGCGCTGTGGATGGGCGTGCCCGTCGTGACCCTGTGCGGCAGCCTTCCGCAGGCCCGCGTCGGAGCCTCCCTGCTCGGTGCGGTCGGCCTCGAGGATTTCGCCGTGACGGAGAGGGACGCATTCGTGCGCGCCGCCGCCGGACTGGCAGCGGCGCCTGGCCGCCTCTGCGAGGTGCGCGCGAGCCTGCGCGAGCGCATGGCGCGGTCGCCGCTGTGCGACGGAGCACGCCTTGCCCAAGCGCTGGGCGATGCCCTGCGCGCGACATGGCGCGGGTGGTGCGCCGCGCAGTCCCGGACGCGCGAGGACGAGCGATGACGTCGCGCCCCGCTCGCCGGCAGGACCGCGCCTCGGCCGACGCCCTGAACGACGCGGGGCTCGCGCACAAGGCGGCCGGACGCCGGGACGAGGCAGCCCGTGCATTCCGCGCCGCTCTTGACGCCGATCGCGGCCATGCTCCCGCGATCGGCAACCTGGGCCTCGTGCTCTGGCTCCAGGAGAAAGTCGGCGTCGCGGTGCGCTGTCTCGAGGAGTCGATTCGCCTGGGACCGGACAATGCTGACGCCCATGCCGCGCTTGCGGAGGCCCTCCTGCATCTCGGGCGCTTCGCGGACGCGCGCGCCGCCGCGCGACATGCGTCGTCGCTGGCGCCGCGAGCGCTCGATCTGCGGTCGAACGCGCTCCTCTGCATGGCCTATGACGAGGCGATCGGCGCGCAGGAGCGGTTCGACGCGCATCGCGCCTTCGGCGCAGCCGCGCCGGCAGAGGCAAGGCCCCATGACCGGGCTCATGTCCGGGCCGGCGATCCCGATCGGCGCCTGACGCTCGGCTACGTGTCGCCCGACTTCAACCGACATTCGGTCGCGCGCTTCTTCGCGCCTCTCCTGCGCGCCCACGATCGCCTGCGATTCCGCGTCGCCTGCTACCAGGTCGGCGAGCGGGACGACGCGACGACGGCGACGCTGCGCTCTTCCGCCGACGCCTGGACTGACGCGCGCGCGCTCGACGATGCAGCCCTGGCCGCTCGCATGCGCGAGGACGGCGTCGATGTCGCGATCGACCTCGCCGGCCACACGGCAGGCAACCGCCTGGGCGCCTTCGCCCGCCGGCCAGCGCCGGTGCAGGCGAGCTGGTTGGGCTACCCGGACACGACCGGACTGGCCGCGATCGACATCCGCCTCACCGACGCGGTCGCGGACCCGCCGGGGTCCGAGCGCTGGACCACGGAGCGGCTCGCGCGCCTGCCGCGCCCCTTGCACGCTTTCGATCCCGACCCGGATGCGCCGGCAGTCGCTCCGCGCTCCCCGGGCTCGGTGGTGTTCGGCTCGTTCAACGCGCTGCCGAAACTATCGGACGGGACGGTTGCGCTCTGGTCGCGGGTGCTGCTCGAGGTCGAGGGATCGCGACTCCTGCTGAAGGCCTTCGGCCTCTCCGACCCGACCGTGCAGGAGGCCGTCCGGCGCCGCTTCGCGGCTCGCGGCATCGCCAGCGACCGGCTCGACCTGCGCGGCCGCGTCGCGGCCCAGGCCGACCACCTCGGCGCCTATGGCGAGATCGACGTCGCCCTCGACCCGACGCATTACAACGGCACCACCACGACCTGCGAAGCGCTGTGGATGGGCGTGCCCGTGGTCAGCCTGCGCGGCGACCGCCATGCCAGCCGCGTCGGCGCCAGCCTGCTGACCGCCGCCGGCATGCCGCAGCTCGTCGCCGACGGCGCCGATGCCTTCGTCGCGATCGCCGCGGGCCTGGTCCGCGATCCCGCTCGCCGCGCGGCGCTGCGCGCGGAGACGCGCGAGATCGTCGCACGCTCGCCGCTGCGCGACGCGGTCGGGCTGGCGCGCGCCGTGGAGTCCGCCTATCGCACGGCCTGGGCCGTCTGCTGCACGGCCGGTGCCCGATGACGGACCATGCGCAAGGCGCGGCGCCGCCGGACCGCGACAAGCGGCTTGCCGTGGCCGTGTCAGCTTGGCAGGCCGGAGATCCCCGTCGCGCCCGGGACGCTCTCGCGCCGCTCCTCGGCGGCCTTCCGCCCGATCCCGACGCAGCCAGCATCGACGCGGTATGCAGCTATGCCCTCGGCGACCGGGCAGGCGCACTTGCGGCCATGGACGCGCTCGCGAGCGCCTATCCCGGCAGCGCGGCGATCGCGTTCAATCGCGCGAAGATGCTGCGCGATGCCGGCCGACTCGCGGACGCAATCGCTGGCTATCGTCGCGCTGCGACGCTCGCGCCGGCGGACGGGCAGGCGTGGTTCAACCTGGCAGGCGCGCAGCTTGCGGCAGGCGAGGCGCGCGGTGCCGCCGAGAGCGCCGCGCGCGCCGCGGCGCTCGGGATCAAGACCGCCCTCGTGGCGCCGCTGCTCGCCTGGGCGCATGGCGCTGCCGGCGACCGCCACTCCGCCAGGCAGGTACTGCGGGACGCGATCGCCGCCTCCCCGCCCGACCGGAATGCCGCACGGCTCCTCGCCCGCGACCTTGCCGCCTATGGCCCGGCCGACGAGCGCTTGCGCACCGTCTCCGACCTGGCGCAAGCATTCCCCAGCGACGCGCTCTTGCGCGCTCATTTGGCCAGTGCCTTGGCCGCTTCGGGGCGGCACGACGACGCCATAGCCGCTGCCCAGGAGAGCCTCGATGCCGCCGAAGGGCATGCCGAGGCATTGCCCTGGATCCTCGGCCTGCTGCGCGAGAACTGCGCGGCCGATCGCTTGCTGGATCCGGCACGCGCGATCGACCTGATCGGAGCGGCCCCCGCGGAGTCCTTGAGCATGGTCCTGCTCGCCGTGCTCGCCTATGCCGAGCGCCCGGAGGATATCGCGTGGCTGAAGCGCATGCACCTCCAGCTCGCGGCGAACGCTCGCCGCCACGCGGGCGTCGATCCCTCCGAAGCGCCGCGGCAGCCCGCGCCCGCGATCGCGACCGGCGGCCGGCCAGCGAGCCGGCCGCTGCGCGTCGGCCTCTTGTCCTCGGACTTGCGCGGCCATGCAGTCGGGCGCTTCGCTGCGGCGCTCGTCGCCCACCACGACCGTGACCGCTTGGCGCTCCATCTCTACTCGTCCTATCTCGGTGCCGACGATTTCATCGCCGAGGGGTTCGCGCGCGACGCGGCCGCGCACCGCCGCATCGGGGCCCTCGCGCCAGCGGACGCTGCGGCGCTGATCCGCTCTGACCGGATAGACGTGCTGGTGGAGATGAACGGCCACACGCGCGACTCGGCCGTGCAGGTCGCGGCGCTTCGACCGGCGCCGGTGCAGGTCTCCTGGCTCGGCTACCCCTTCAGCACCGGACTTGCCGAGATCGACTACTTCCTGTGCGACAGCCACCTGCAGCCGGAATCGGCGGATCTCCTGATGGAGCGCCCGCTGCTGGTCGAGCCGAGCTGGATCGCCTTCGCGCCGGCGCGCGATCGGCAGCCGCGGGCGCGTCCGACGGGCATCGACGGCAGCTCCGTCGTCTTCGGCACGCTGAACGCGCCGTACAAGTACACGCGGTCCACCTTCTCCTTGTGGGCCGCGGTGCTCCGCGCGCTGCCGACGTCGCGCTTCCGCATCGTGCGGCCCGAAGCGGCGCGGCGGACGCTGCGCGCAAACGTTACGGCGTCCTTCGCCGCCGAAGGCATCGACCCGTCTCGCATCGAGTTCCTGGACAATCACGGCGCCGGCATTCCGCATTGGCAGGCGTATGACGGCATCGACATCTCTCTCGATACGTGGCCGCTGACCGGGGGCACTACCACCATCGACAGCGTCGAGCGCGGCGTTCCCGTCGTGACGCGCGTCGGGCCTGCCGTCCACCAGCGGATCAGCCATGCCATCCTCGCTCACGCCGGCGCCGGCGCGCTGTCAGCGCGCTCGCCCGACGAGTTCGTCCGGATCGCCGTCGCGCTCGCGACCGATCCCGGGCGGCTGGCGGCCATGAGCGCCGAGCTGCCTGACGCGCTTTGGCGCTCGCCCCTGTGCGACAGGCAGGGATTCGCCCGATCGTTCGAGCGCTGCATGGCCGAGGTCGCGACGAGGCATGCGCTATGGTGACGGGCGCCGCCTCCGCGACGCAGCGCGGCGCGCTCGCCGCCGCGCTGGAGGCCTGGCAGAGGGGCGACGCCGCGCGCACGCGCGCGCTGCTGGCACCGACGCTCGCCGAGCAGCCTGCGGACAAGGACGCCGCGTCGCTCGACGCGCTGTGCCGTTTCCGCCTCGGCGACCGCGACGGCGCGATCGAGTCCCTGGGCAAGCTGGCCGTCGCCTTCCCGCGAGACGCCGCGATCGCGTTCAATCGCGCCAAGATGCTGCGCGACGTCGGGCGGCTTGAGGAGGCGATCGACGCCTATGCGGCTGCGGCCGGCCTCGACCCTGCCGATCCGGAGATCCTGGTCAATCTCGCCAACGCCCGGCTGGCGCGCGGCGACGCCGCGACCGCGCTCGCCGACCTCGACCGCGCCGCACGGCTCCCGGGGCCGGGCGCTGCGGTTGCCTATGCGCGCGGCTTGGCGCTGCAGGCGCTGCGCCGCAAGGAGGATGCAGCCGAGTCCTTTCGCGCCGCGCTGCGCAGCGATCCGGCGCACGCGCAGTCGCGGCTCGCGCTCGCCAAGCTGCTGCACAATGCCGGCCACTTCGCCCTGGCCGAGACGGAGCTGCGCGCCGGCCTGGCGGAGCTGCCGCCGCCCGCGGCGCTGCTCGGCGACGCTCGCCGCTCCGGAGCGGACAAGCGCGCGGCGGCGGAAATGATCTACCTGCTCGGTTGGATCGCGCAGCGCTCCGGCAACGCCGCCGCCGCGCGACAGATGCATGGGACGGCACTCGCGCTCGACCCGGACGATCCGGCGCGCGCGTCCGGCGCACTGCTCCGCGCCAATTGCGATGGCGAGGAGACGCGGGCGAGCCTGCGCGCCCGTCACGAGGCCTGGGCGCGCCGGTTCGCGCCGGCAGGGCCCCGTCAAGCCATGGGCTCGATCCCGACGGGTCGGCCCTTGCGCATCGGCTTCCTGTCCCCGGACTTGCGCACGCACTCGATCGTCCGCTTCCTGGAGCCGCTGTGGAGCGGCATCGACCGCGCCCAAGCGACCGTGCATGCCTATTCGACGACAGCGGACAGCGACGACGCGACCGCCCGGCTGCGCGCGTCGGCGAGCGCATGGCGCGACGTCGGCGGCTTCGACGACGCTGGCCTGGCGGCATGCGTCCGGGCCGACGGCATCGACGTTCTCGTCGAGATCTCCGGCCACATGACCGGCCACAGGCTCGGCGCCCTCGCCCATCGCGCGGCACCGCTCCAGGTCACGTGGCTCGGCTATCCGAACACCACGGGATCGGCAGCGATCGACGTGCGGCTCGCGGATGCGATCACGGACCCGCCGGGCGATTCCGAGGACGGCGCGACGGAGCTCATTGTCAGGCTTCCCGGTCCCTTCCTGTGCTTCGCTGCGGACGCGACTGCGCCCGCGCCGGCCGCGCGCCCCGCGGGCAGCCCGGTCGCTTTCGGGTCGTTCAACGACCTCGCCAAGATCAGCGACTCGACCGTCGCCATGTGGTCCCGAGCGCTGGTCGCCTTGCCCGGCTCTACGCTGCTGCTCAAGGGTTTCGGCAGCGGGGATCCGTCGGTGCAGCGGGCCCAGCGCGAGCGCTTCGCGTCCCAGGGCGTCGCGCCGGAGAGGATCGCCTTCCGCAGCTACGAGAAGGCGAGCGCCGACCACCTTGCCCTCTACGGCGAGATCGACGTTGCCTTGGATCCCTGGCCGTACAACGGCACGACGACGAGCTGCGAGGCGCTCTGGATGGGGGTGCCGGTCGTGACCCGGCGCGGCACGACGCATGCGTCGCGCGTCGGCGCGAGCCTCTTGGCCCGGCTGTCGCTCGGCGACCTCGTCGGCGACGATGCGGAGTCGTTCGTCCGGATCGCTGCGGCCCTGGCGGCCGACCGTGGCCGGCTCGACCGCTTGCGCGTCGACCTTCGGCCGACAATGGCGCGCTCGTCCCTGTGCGACGCCCGGAGCTTCGCGCAGGGCTTCGTCGAGTCGCTCCGCGCTGCCTGGCCGGCCGTAGCGGCGCGCCGTGCGGCCGCATGACGACCGCCGCCGCGCATGCCGATCGCGAGGTCGCCGCGCTGCGGCAAGCGGCGACGGCGCGCCCGCATGACGTGCGCGCGCACGTGGCCCTGATCGAGCGGCTGATGCAAGCCGGACGCCTCGCCGAGGCGGTCGCTGCATGCGACGACGCCGCAGGGTCGGTGCCGGAGGACGGAGCGATCGATTTCCTGCGCGGCACCATAGAGATCGCCTCGGGCCGCTGGGCGGAGGCCGAGCGGCATCTCCAGCGGGCCGTCGCGCGCCGCCCCGAGCTGGCGGGCGCCTGGAACAACCTGGGCGGCACGCTGGTGCACCTTGGCCGCCATGCGCAGGCGGCGACTGCGCTTCAGCGCGCGCTCGACCTGCTTCCCGCCGGCGCGAGCGACCGGCCGGACACGCTCGCCAACCTCGGCGTCGCGCTAGCGGCGTCGGGGTGCGTCGAGGAGGGGGTGGCGCGCCTGCAGGAGGCGGTCGCGGCGGCCCCGGGGGCGGCCGGCGGCTACATCAACCTCGGCAATGCGCTGCGGTCGGCAGGACGGAACGAGGAAGCGAAGGCCGCCTACGGCGCGGCCTTGCGGCTGCAGCCCGAGCATCCCGACGCGCTCAACAATCTCGGCATCATCTCCAAGAACGAAGGCCGCATCGGGACGGCGATCGCGCAATTCGAGGGCGCCATGCGCGGCAAGCCGGGCCTGGCCGAGGCACGGATGAACCTTGCCGGCGCCCTGCAGGCACAGGCGCGGCACGAGGAGGCGCGGGCCGCGCTTGCCGGAGCGCTCGCCCTCGATCCCGGCAACGCCGCGCTGCTGTCCAATGCCTGCCTCAGCTCTCTCTATGACGCGCAGGATGCGCGGGAGCCGGACCGGCTCGCCATCCTGTGGCGCGAGCGCTGCGAGCGCCCGCGCCGCGGGCTCCGCGCGCCGCACGCGAACGGCCGCGATCCCGGCCGGCGGCTGACGATCGGCTACGTCTCTCCCGATCTCCGTCAGCATTCCGTGGCCA
>JAEULF010000151.1 GCA_016793965.1 Alphaproteobacteria bacterium
GCATAGCCGGGCGCGAAGCCGAACATGAAGATGCGGTACTCCGCGCGGGAATGGATCGCGACGACCTCCTCCTCCCGCATGCCCTTGCCCGCGGCGAGCTCTACGAGGTCCATGCCGTGGGCGCCGCCGTAGCAGGCAGGCACGTGCCAGACGCGGCGCGGCGGCTCGACGGGCGCAGGCTGCGCCGCGAGCTCTGCCGCGATCGCCTGGAGGCGCGCAGCCGGCAGGACGAGCGGGTCGTAGTGGATCATCACCGACCGATAGGTCGGCACGACCTCCTGGAGGCCCGGCAAAGCAAGAGCCTGCAAGCGGGCGTCGAGCGCCATCACCGCGGCGTTCAATGCCTCGTCGATGACGTCGCCGAACTCCACGACAAGCGCCCGGTCGCCGGCCGCCAGGAAGCGCGGCGAGGCGACTGGCGACGCCGGGGTGCCGCCGCCCGTCGCGCCGCCGCCCGTCACGCTGCCGACCGGGCGGCGGCGCTGCGCTTGGCGAAGCTCTCGACGCGCCAGCCCGCAGCCTCGATGCCCGAGCGCAGCTTGCGCGCGATCTCGACGGCGTGCGCGTTGTCTCCGTGCACGCAAATCGTGTCGATCGGGATCTCGATCCGCTTGCCGCCGACCGTATGCAGCGCGCCGTCCTCGAGCATGGCGATGATGCGCGGCACGGCGACCGCCTCGTCCTCGATCAGCGCGCCCGGCTGGCCGCGCGGCATCAGCGTGCCGTCGTCCCGGTAGGCCCGGTCGGCGAAGATCTCGCACATCATCGGCTGGCCTTCCTTCTCGGCCGCCGTCTCGATCACCGTCGCCGGCATCACGACGACAGGGAGCGAGCGATCGACGCCCTTGACTCCGCGCACGACCGCGAGCGCCACGGCGGCGTCGGCCGTCGACATGTTGCCGAGCGCGCCGTGCGCCTTGACGTGCGTGACCGGCACGCCGACATGGGCGGCGATGCCCATCAGCGCGCCGACCTGGTAGGCGATCATGTTCTCGATCTCGGCCTGCGACAGGCCGAGGATCTGGCGGCGCCCGAAGCCCTCCTTGTCGTTGAAGCCGGGATGCGCGCCCGCGCCGACGCCGTTCTTGCGCGCCAGCTCCAGGGTCCTGCGCATGGTCATCGGGTCGCCGGCATGGAAACCGCAAGCGATGTTGGCCGATGACACGATCGAGAGCATCGCTTCGTCGCTGCCCATGCGCCAGGGCCCGAAGCTCTCGCCCAGGTCGGAGTTCAGGTCGATCGTCCGCGCCATGCCGTGCCTCCCGCTGCCGTAGCACCCGGGAACCGGCGATGCCGGCCCCTGCCGGGCGCCCGCCCGGCTCCGCGCTCGGGATATTGCATCAGCGCAGCGTCGAGGTCACCCCTTTCGGCCGCGGGACGCGGCTACTCGGTCTGCGGTCGCATCCTGTCCGCGCTCTCGAAGTACGAGCGCGCATGCGCGAGGAGCTGGCGGTCCGTCGGGTGGTTCACCGTCTCGACGCCCACGACCCGATCGACGTGATCGGCATGATGCCGGTGGATGTGCTTGAGCAGAGAGAGCTTGGCGGCGCCAGGCCCGACGATCAGCCATTCCTGCGCATCGCCGAGCGCCTCGACGATCTCGTGGTAGTAGGCCTGGTTCTCCGGCGCCTTGTTGCCCGTGCGAGTCCCGGACTTGTGGTGCAGGTGCTTCGCATGCTGCAGGTAGTGGGACGAGCCGTGCTGCCGGATCCGCTCGAGCTCGAACTCCTCCTTGTTGAAGTGCATGACATGCGCCTCGCGGTGATCCAGCCAGACGACCGCGTGAAAGTGACCCATCTCGATGTCTCCTCTGCGCGCCCGCGCTGCTGCGGGCGCAAGATTCCCGATCCCGATCCAGTCAGACCGCCGTGGCGATGGGCCTGCTGACGACCAGGTTGTCGCGCACGCCGGTCACGCCGGGGATCGTCCCGGCAAGCACCTTGAGCGCCTCGCGCAGGTCCTCGGAGGGGACGCTTCCCCAGAGTTCGACCACGCCGCGATCGACGAGCAGGCTGAGCGTTCCCGACTGAGTCCATGGCTGCGCGCGCAGCCGCTGCATGAGCGTGCTGAGGATCGCCCGGTCGTCCGCTTGCGTGGGCTGGTCGGCAGCCTGGGCCGCGAGCGCGCGCACGATGTCCCGGCGGCTGACGATGCCGACGAGGAGGCCGTCGCGCACGACCGGGACGCGCTTGATGCGATGCTGCTCGAGGATGGCAGCGATGACGGCGATCGGAGCATCCTCGCCCACGGAGACGACCGGCGAGGTCATCACGTCCTCGGCCTTCATGCCGTGGCTCTTGCGGTAGTCCCTGGCCATCCCGTCGGCGTCGGCGAAGAGCGACAGCCACCATGACCGCCGCCTCGTCGTCCCGATCTCGCGCCGATGCAGCAGGTCTCCCTCGCTGACGATCCCGGCGACGTGGCCATTCTCATCGACGACGGGCGCCCCGCTGATGCCGGCGTCGAGGAGGAGCTTGGCGATGGACTGGACCGAGGTCGCCCGGAACACTGCGCAGACCTCGCGCGTCATGATGTCAGATGCGCGCATGGCTCGACTCCGATTGCGTGCGACGGAGCGGCGCACGCCCGACGGTCCCAGCACTGGGCTCAGGATTGCCGCGCGCTTGCGCTTCGTCCTTGATGTGAATCAATCGCTGCGGCGCAGGCTCTCAAGCCCGATGCTTCGGCCGGTGCGCCTCGACGAAGTGGCGCAGCACCTCTTTCAGGCGCGCCGCGCGGCAGTGGTCGTCGCAGGCCTGGGCGTGCCTGATGTCGTCCCGGATCATGGCCCTGATCCGGCGCTCGCCGCCCGGCGTCTCGAGCAAGTAGTGACCGAGCTCCGCAGCGATCATCTCCGGGCAGTGCTCGTGCATCGCGATCGCCTCGATCTCCTCGGGCGTCAGCTCGGAGAGCGCGACGCAATCCTCCCAGGTCAGCATGGTTCCCGCCCCCTTCGATCCGCGCCGACGCGCGGCACGACGGCCGCGCGCTATGGCGCTTCGCCGCCCTCCACGGCGATGCGCCGGCTCTCGCCCGCCGCCGGCATGCGCGGCAGGATCGCCGTGAGCGTGCCCCTGCCGAAGCTCGCGGACGCCGCGTCGACATCGACAGGTCCCGCCAAGCGCACGACCCGCTGGGTCTGCCGCAGCTCGCGGCTGCGCAGCTTGCCGGCCTGGTCGGCGGCTTCGTGCTCGCCCTCCTTGCGCGCGCGGATGATCACCAGGTCGCCCTTGACCTCGAGGTCGACCTCCGACGGCTTGTACCCCGGCAGCGCCGCGCGCACCTCGAAGGCGCCGTCCTTCTCCGTGACGTCCAGGTCCCTGGCGCCGAGCGCGGCGCTCCACCACCCGGGGAGCACCGGAAAGCCGAGGCGCCGCAGGAACTCCTGCATCTCCTCGACGTAGCGCTGCTGCATCTCGACGAACTCGCGCGCTTCCCAGGTCCACAGGCGCAGCAGGTCCTGCGGCGTTTGCGGCAGCTCCGTCAGCCCGAGATGGGCATCGCCGGACCTCTTCTCCGCGGCAACATCGATCTGCTTGGCGGCCATCGCTTCCCCCGCGGGCTGTTCGCTTCGGGATGCAATCTCGCCGCTCCTGGGCGCGGGCGCTTTGATCTCTGTCAACGAAGTGTCACGCAAAGCGCGGCGCGCGCTTCTCCATGAACGCCCGGACCGCCTCGCGATGGTCGTCGGCATGCGTCAGCACGCCGTAAGTCGAGGAAATGAAGTCGAGATTCGCCCGGAGATCGCCGCGCAGGCCCTGCCAGACCGCGCGCTTCATGGCGCGGATCGCGTCTTGCGGCCCTGCCGCCAAGCGAGATGCCAGGGCCTGGACCGCACCAGACAGGTCGGCATCGGCCACGACGCGGTTGACGAGCCCGATGCGCAGCGCCTCCGCCGCATCGACGAAGTCGCCGGTCCACAGCATCTCCAGGGCCTTCGCCGGCCCGACAAGGCGCGGCAGGAAGTGGGCCCCGCCGGCACCGGGCACCAGCGCCATCTTGACGTAGGTCTCGGCGAAGCGCGCCGACGCCGCGGCGACGCGCAGGTCGCACATCAGAGCGAGGTCGAGCCCGGCGCCGGTCGCCACGCCGTTGAGCGCGGCGATAACCGGCTTGTCGAGCGCCTCCAGCGCCTTCGGGATGCGCTGGATGCGCTCCCACAGCTCGTTCTTGCGCTGCAGCGGCGACTGGGCGAGCCGCTCCTCCATCTCCGCGATGTCGCCGCCGGCGCAGAAGGCGTCGCCGCTGCCGGTGACCACGACGACCCGCACCGCCGCATCGTCCGTCGCCAGGCGCAGCGCCTGGACCCAGGCGTCGATCATGGGGAAGGTGAAGGCGTTCTTGCGCTCCGGCCGGTTGAGGGTGAGCGTCATCACGCCCTCGGCGACGGCAACGAGGAGATGCTGGTCGGCATCGGTCATGGGTCCCTCCCTCAACTCGTCTCGATGAGCGCATCGACGACCGTCAGCCCTGACGCGTGCACGATGACCGGGTTGAGGTCGATCGAGGCGACGCGCGGCGCAAGGTCGGCAGCGAGCGCGCCGATCGCGACGACGAGGCGCGCCAGCGCGTCGCTGTCCGCGGCAGGCGCGCCGCGCACGCCGGCCAGAAGCGGCGCGCCGCGCAGCCCGGCGATCAGGGCGGACGCTTCCTCCAGGGTCAGCGGCGCCGGCCAGACCTGCAGGTCGCGCAGCACCTCGACGAGCGTCCCTCCCGTGCCGACCGCGACAAGCGGACCGAAATCCGCGTCGCGCAGGCTGCCGACGATCATCTCGATGCCGGGCGGCGCCATGCGCTGGACCAGCCAGCCGTCGACGCGCGCTTGCGGCGCCGCCCGCGCGATGCGTGCTGCCATCGCGTGCCAAGCGGCGCGCAGAGCCCCTGCGTCGGCAAGGGCGAGAGCGACGCCGCCGGCCTCCGTCTTGTGCGGGATATCGGGCGACTGCACCTTCAGCGCGACCGGATAGCCGATCGCCGCCGCCGCGGCGACGGCCCCTGCCAGGTCGCGAGCCAGGAGATGCGGCGCCATGGCGATGCCGCGGGAGGCGAGCAGCGGCGCCGCCGCGTGCTCGGTCAATCGGGTCGGCCCGGCAGGCAGCGAAGCGGGCGCCGAGCTGCGCGCCATGGGGGCCGCGAGGGCGGCGCGACGGCGGACGGAAGCGGCTCGCGCTGCCGCGACCGCCGCGAGCCCGCGCGCGGCGGAAGCGCAGCCGCGCAAGCTGGTAAAGGTCGGGATGCCGATGCCGGCCAGGAGCGCCACTGCCGACGCGGCCGGCAGCGGGTAGCTGTAGACCAGCAGCGGCTTGGTCCGCCGTCCCGCCAGGGCCGCAAGTCCGTCGCGCTCCGCCGCCAAGCGCGGGTCGTTGGCGAGCGAGCTGACGACGACGATCTGGTCGATCTCCTCGCTGTCCATCAATGCCGCGACCGAGCGCAGCCGATGGTCGTTCTCCAGCGCCTGGGCGGTGACGTCGATGGGATTGAACGCAGCGCCGTAGCTCGGCAGGTAGGTCCGGATCGCGGCCTCGAGATCGGGCGAGAAGCGCGGGACCTCCAGGCCCTCCGCCGCCAGCGCGTCGGCCATCCAGCCGCCGACGCCGCCGGAGATCGTCACGACGCCGATCCGACGGCCGCGCGCCGGCGGCGCCAACGTCGCCGCGAGCGCGAGGTCGAGCATCTCGTCCTGGTCGTCGGCACGCAGCACGCCCAGGCGCCGGAACACCGCGTCATAGGCGGCGTCGGCGCCCGTCAGGCTGGCCGTGTGCGAGACCGCGGCCCGCGCCGCCGCGGCCGAGCGGCCGATCTTGGCGACGATCAGCGGCTTCTCCCGGTCGAGCGCCTTCTCCGCCAGGGCGGCGAAGCGCGCGCCGTCGCGCGCCCCCTCCATGAACATCAGCACCGCGCCGGTCGCCGGATCGTCGAGCATGGCGTCGGCGGCCGCCACGCTGTCGACATCGACCTCGTTGCCGGTCGTCACGACGAAGCTGAAGGCGAGGCCGCGCGCCAGGCCGCGATTGAACAGCGCGAAGCCGAGTCCGCCGGACTGCGAGACGACGCCGACGGCGCGCCGGCCTTGCGCCAGCCTCGCCCGCATCGACCGCAGCGCCTCGAAGTCGATCGCCGGGCTGAAGGTGGCGCAGACGCCCGCTTGCGTGCTGAGCAGCCCGACCGAGTTCGGCCCGGCCAGGAGCAGGCCCTTGCTCGCCTCCCGCAGCGACGCTTGCAGCGCCGCCTTGCCCTCCTCCGCGAAGCCGGAGCTCAGCACCAGCGCCGCCTTGACGCCGCGCGCGGCGCAGGCGGCGACGGCGTCCGGCACGCGCTCGGCCGGGATCGCGACGATCGCGAGATCGACCGGGCCGGGCACGTCGTCGATGCGCGCGAAGGCCGGCAGTCCCTGGATCGTCGCCTCGCTCGGATGGATCGGGAAGATCGGCCCGGCGAAGCCGCCCTTCAGGAGCTGCGCCAGGACCCGGCCGCGGATCTTGGTGGGATCGGCGGCGGCGCCGATCACGGCGACCGAGCGCGGCGCGAGCAGCGGCCCAAGATCGGCTGCCATGCCGCTCAACCGCGCGCGAGCAAGGGCCAGAGCGCGGCGCCGCCGCCGGCAGCGATCTGTCGCCCGAGCCTTTCGGCCCAGACGGACTCCGCGCCGAAATCGTCTCGCCAGGTCCACAAGCGGCGCGTCAAGTGATGCAGGCGGTACTCGTGGGTGAAGCCCATGGCGCCGTGCACCTGGTGCGCGATGCGGGCGACGGCGCCGGCCGCCTCGCCGGCGCGGATCTTCGCGGCTCCGACCGCGAAGCGCCGCAGCGCCGCGTCGCCAGGCCAGGCGGCAACAGCCAGGTCCACCGCCACGCCGGCGGACGCGGCCTCTTCGGCCAGGACGGCGAGCTGGTGCTGGATCGCCTGGAACTTGGCCAGCGGCCGGCCGAACTGCGCCCGCGTGTTGACATAAGCGACGGCCAGGTCGAGCGCCCCGGACATCGCGCCGGCCATCTGCGCGGCGCGGCCGAGAGCACCAAGGCACTCGACCTCCTCCGCCGTCGCGTCGCTCGGCGCCTGCGCCTCGGCGTCGACGTCAAGCCGCAGCAAAGCCGTCGGCTCGCCCGCCATGCTCGTCGCGCGCTTGCCGGCCGGCACCTGCGCGCGCCGCAGCAGGGTCAGGCGCCCGTCGACATGGGCGACCACCTGCGCATCCGCGGCCCAGTTGACGCGAACGGTGCCCGACGCTCCGTCTCCGCGCGCCAGGGTCAGCGGACCGGCGGGCGGGCCGATTCCCGCGCGATGGAGCAGGTGCGCGGCGATGACATGGTCGAGCAGCGGGCCCGGCGCGCCGGCCGCACCGGCCGCGCGCAGCAGCGTCATCGCGTCGGCAACGGCGCTCGGTTCCTTGCTCGCCAGCACGGCGAGCATGCCCGCCGCATCGAGCGCGGACCACAGCGCTGCCGGAAAGGCCCCCTGCTCCGCCGCGTCCGCGACGTCGGGCGGCGCGTGCTGCGCGAAGAGCCTGGCGCAGGCATCGGCAAGCAGCGCGTCGGCCTCGCTCATGGCGTCACCGCAGCCCGAGGCCGCGCGCGATGATGCCGCGCAGGATCTCGCGCGTGCCGCCGCGCAGGGAGAAGGACGGCGCGTACAGGACGGCCGAGCGGAGCAGGCCGTCGAACGCCGCGTCAGCCGCCTCGTCGCCGCAGGGCGGCAGGGCGCGCGCCAGCTCGGGCAGCGCCTGCTCCGCCGCATTGCCGAGATCCTTGACCAGCGCCGCCTCCAGGTTCGGCATGGCACCGGCGCCCAGCATGCCGGCGACGGAGCGGCTCATGCCGCGCAGCGTCCACAACAGCGCGGCGTGCCGGCCGACGAGATCGGCGGCGCGCGCGTCCGGGGCCGGGCCGGAGCGG
>JAEULF010000336.1 GCA_016793965.1 Alphaproteobacteria bacterium
CCGGGGAGCCACGCGCGTGGCAAGCAGCACCAGCAGGTTCGTGCCCGACGCGCCGACGCCACCGACGATCAGCGCGAACGACAGGATGGCAAGCGCCACGCCAGCGGCGCGATCGCTGGCCATGAGCGCCGTCGCCAATGAGGCGCCAATGCCTCCGATCGCCAGAACGGCCATGCCGCCCAAGATCCAGGGCGTGCGCCTCCCGCCTAGATCTGAGCCGTGCCCCATGCGCGGACGGGACACTTGCACGGCATAGTGCAGGGCCACGAGCGCTCCCGGCAGCATCGCCGGCAACGCGAGCTCGACCACCATGACGCGGTTCAACGTTGAGGTCGTCAAGACGACGATGGCGCCGAGCGCGGTCTGGACGAGGCCAAGGCGGATGATGCCGGGCCAACCGAGCAGCGCTCCCTGTGCCGGCGCCGTCACGGCGCGCTCCCGGCAAGCGATCGCAGCGCAAAAGCGCTGACCAGCATGCCGGCCACGTAGAGGCTGACGCCCGTCGCGTTGTACCAGGGCGCAAGCCCGCGAGGATCCTTCAGCAACCGGCGCATCAGGACAAGCTGCACGAGCAACGCGAGCGCCACGGCTCCCGCATGCGCCGGTCGTTCCCAGGCTACGAGCAACGCCGCCACGGCCGCCTGCGGCAACGCCATGAAGACGCATGCGACGCGCCCGGCGGCAGCAGCGCCGAGCCGCACCGGCAGCGAGCCGATCCCCATGCGGGAGTCGCCCTCGATCGACTTGAAGTCGTTGAGCGTCATGATGCCGTGGGCACCTGCGCTGTACAGGGCGGCCAGCAGCAAGACGCGCCAGTCCGGCAGGGCGGCGGCCATGATCGCAGCGCCTGTGAACCAGGGCAGGCCCTCGTAGCAAAGCGCGACCGCCGCGTTGCCCCACCAACCGTTGCGCTTGAGCCGCAGCGGCGGAGCGCTATATGCCCAGGCGAGCGCGAGCCCGACCACCGCTGCGGCGAACCCCCAGGTGCCGAGATATGTTGCGACCGCGAGAGAGAGCGCAGTCCACCCGAGCGCGACATAGAGGCCCCATCGGCCGGGCATCCGACCGGACGGTATCGGACGGTGCGGCTCGTTGATCGCATCGACATGCCGGTCGAACCAGTCGTTGACTGCCTGGCTCGTGGCGCAGACCAGCGGCCCGGCCAGCAGCACGCCGACGACTGCGACCGACCAGCGGTCAGCCGCGACCCCCGCCGAAGCGACGCCGCAGCCGAACGCCCACATTGGCGCGAACCATGTGATCGGCTTCAGCAGCTCGAGGATGGCACTCGGGGCCGGTCGAACCATCCGCGTTGGCTCCTACTGCCCGGATCGAGCAGGGCAGCGAGGCGCGATGACTTTGCGGCGGGCGCCGCCATCGCCGTCTCGCCGAGGGGACTTCGGGGAGGTCTGCCGCGACCGAGCGCGCTTTCGCGCAACCGTGTCCCGGCCTTCACCGCTTGCATGGCCGGTGGGCACCGGGCGGCTTGCCCGCGGTCCGTCCTGCGGCCCAGCGGAGGCAGGGCGCCGGAAGTGGCCGGCCGCGACAGTGTGCCGGACAGCACCCGATCGACCGCGCTCGCGTTGAAGCATCGGATTGCTCCCTAGCTTTGCATCTCGTCCTCGACCGCTACGTCGTCTATGCCGTAGCGGCGCAACTTCACGTAGAGGCTCTGACGGCTGAGTCCGAGCATCTCGGCAGCCGACGCACGGTTGTCGCCGGTCACCTCGAGTGCCGCCTCGATATAGAGCTTCTCGATAGCGTCGGTGGTCTCGCGCACGAGGTCCTTGAGCGCGACGCGACCGACAAGCTCCGCGAGGTCCCCTGCGGAGCGCGCCAGATCGCGTGCCGTGCGACCTTCCGTAGCGCGCCTCCGCGGGACCATCCTGATGGTCAGCACGAAGTGCTGCCGCTGGCCGTCGGGAAGCGATGCCGCCGAGACCTCGACATCGCTGGGCGGCGAGTGCTCGCTCCGCAGAACCGTCGCAAACTGGCGCACGATGCCGCGCTGGCGCAAAGTGACGGCAAGGACATCCAGATCTGCACCTGGCCTGCCCAGCCATCGAGAAGCTGGCTCGCCGCGGGCTTGGTGCTCTGACGCCAGGTTCGCCATCTCGACGAACGCAGCGTTGGCCGACATGATGCGCCACTCGTCGTCCGCGACCAGGATCGCGTCTGGCGAGCCCTCAGCGGCACTGAGAAGGATTGCCCGTCGTGCCGGCACGATGTCAGAACCGTCGGGCGCCGAAAGCGGCGTCAGGCGGACCAGACACAACGCCATCTTCCCCTCGCGGAACAAGGATGCCGACACGAGCACCTCTTGGCCTCGCTGCGCCAGCTGCGCGCGGACGTCGTCGGCGCGCCCGGCCGCGCGGACTCCTGCCAAGAGCGATTGGACGGCGCGCGCGCCTGCTTGATCAAATGCGTCGGCGACCGAGCGGCCGACGAGTCCCTTGGCTGCGTCCGGGACGCACTGCCGCGCGGCCAAGTTCGACTCGATGACACGCAAGGTTGCTGCATCGACAACCATCAGCGCCTCGTTCGAGCGCTCGAAGAGCAGGCGGTAGCGCGTCTCCGCCTGGCGCAGCCGAGCATAGTCCTCCTCGACCGCCTGCTGCGCCTCTACAAGCTGCTGCTGGAGTCGCGAAAGCTGCCGCTGGTCGCGCCCGATCGCCACGGCGCGACCGCCCAGCCCTAGGGGCACAGCGACATACTGCACGGGAATGTCCGGACCCTCGACGGCCGGGTGGTTGATCTGGCGCCAACGGACCGGCGCGCCGGCAGCCGCCGCTCGGACCATGTCCTCGATCTTCTGCCCGGACTCCGGCGTTGCCGTCTGCGCCCACGGCCGTCCGATCCAGCTCTCGATCTCGCGTAGCTCCACTGCGAGCTCTTCTTTCTGCACGGCCACGTCAGCGATCTCGCCGCCGGGACCGATGATGAGGGCAATATCAGCCGCCGCTGCCGCGATACGAGCGGCGGCAAGCGAACCGACACCGGCGAAACCGTCGGCTGGAGATCTGAATTCCTTCACGATGACCGGTTCCTCTTATCCCCGCAGTTCGACCTCCCCGCATTGTAGCGCGACTAATCATGTTTCTGGCTCCCTGCCGGCGCCGGCAGGAGCAGCCTATGGCCTGATGACGAGCTTCGCAGCTTGGTGCGCGGCCGCCCGTCCGTCGGCCGCAGTCTGGTCAGCACCGACCAGGGAGGCCAGTTCCGGGCGTTCGACGAATACCTGGCCGCCGACCATGACGGCCACCGCATGCCCTGATGCGGCGCGCCTTGTTTGCCCGATCGCAGCGGTGAGCGCGTCGACGCGCTCCGCACAGCTGAGCGAGAAGCCGACAAGGCAGATCTCCCCTTTACGAACGATCTCGGCCAGATCGTCGACGCTGGCAGTCAGCTCGCAGCGTACCGACCATCCCGATCGGCGCATGAACTCCGCGACCATCAGGAGGCCAAACACATGCTGCTCGCCTGGCGCGCCTGCGAGCAGCGCGCTCTTGCCGTGCACCGCGGCGTCGCTCTGGCCGACGAAATCAGGGCTGAGAGCGCGCAACATCTGCTGCAGCCGGCCAAGACCGATGGTGACCTCAGCGAAGGTGAAGACGTCGTCCGTCCACATCTCCCCCAGGCGCCGGGCGGCGGCGGCGAGAAGATCGAGGTAGACGGTCTCCAGGGACGTGCCGCGGTCGCGGACCTCCTCGACATGAGCGCTCGCCGCACAGATGTCGCCCTTGACGAGGATCTCGGCAAGGCGGCTCACCGACGCAGAGTCCGGCTTCTCCGGCGCTTGCGCGAGAGCCGGCACGACCGCCGACCTCACTTCGTGCGCGCGGATGATGCGCGGAATGATTTCGCTCTCGATCGTCTGGACAAGCCAGGCTCGACGGTCGGCCGCTTCGCCGCGTGCGGCCGCCTCGCGGGCCCGCGAGGCAGCCCCGCGTGCCGACGATGCCGTCTCGGCCTCTTGCCAGCGACCGATCTCCACGACGTGTCCCCTTCCCATCGGGACGTGGTTTCCGCTTGCACTCATGGTATCGCCTCCCCGCTGGCGAATGTCAATTTTGATTGACGTACTGTTTGATTGACATTGAAACCGTGGCGGCCCTATCCTCCTTTTCAGCGGCGTCACGCATAGAGAGCGGCGTGATGCGGTGGTTCCTAAGGCACGCAGGCTACGCCATACGGACAAGCATGCGGGCCCGAATGCGAGGGATCAGACTGCCCTACTCGGGGAGTTGTCAAATGTTGTTTACACTCTCGAGCGTCGACCGCCTGATCGACACCTTGGACACCTGCCCCTGGTCCACAATCGGCGGCCGTGGTCCGGGCCCGGACCGCGCCCAAGCCCGCCAAGAACGCGGGCACCATGCCGTGCTGCCGCTCTACACGATCGAACAGCGCAGGAGACGCGACGCGTCGCGCTGGACGTTGGTCCAGGGCGTCCTGGCGCCCGTCCAGTTCGTGGTCTTCCTCGTCAGCCTTGGCCTCGTCCTGCGCTATCTCGCTACCGGCGAGGGACTGGCCGCGGCGACAGCCTCGATCGTCCTCAAGACGCTGGTCCTCTACGCGATCATGGTGACCGGCTCGATCTGGGAGCGGGAGATCTTCGGCGTCTACCTGTTCGCGCGGCCGTTCTTCTGGGAGGACGTGCTCAGCATCCTCGTCCTCGCTCTGCACACGTCCTATCTCCTCGCCCTGGCGAGCGGCGCCGTCAGCGTCCAGGCCCAGATGCACCTGGCACTCGCGGCTTACGCTGCGTACGTGATCAACGCCGCACAGTTCGTGCTGAAGCTGCGGGCGGCAAGGCTAGAGGAAGGTGCGCGCCGCGCCGCGATGAAGAGCACGCGGGGCGCTGCTGCATGAGCGCCGGCGCCGCAGTAGCCGCGCCGCCTGATGCAGAGTCCTGCAGCCAAGTGCCTGTGCTGCGGGAGCGCGGCCAGCGCGAGGTGTTCTGTGGCCTGACGTCGATCGTGTGGCTGCACAGGAAGATCCAGGACGCCTTCTTCCTCGTTGTCGGCTCCCGCACCTGCGCGCATCTCCTGCAATCGGCTGCCGGCGTCATGATCTTCGCCGAGCCGCGCTTCGCCACGGCGATCATCGACGAGCGCGACCTAGCCGGCCTCGCCGACGCCAATGCCGAGCTCGACCGGGTCGTCGGCCGGCTCTTGGCCCGCAGGCCCGAGATCAAGCTGCTCTTCCTGGTCGGCTCCTGCCCTTCGGAGGTGATCAAGCTCGACCTGAAGCGCGCGGCAACGCGCCTGTCGCAGTCGTTCGGCCCGAACGTGCGCGTCCTCAACTACTCCGGCAGCGGAATCGAGACGACCTTCACCCAGGGCGAGGACGCCTGTCTCGCCTCCCTGGTGCCGAGTCTCCCGCCTGAGCCAGCCGATGCCGGACGTTCGCTGCTCGTCGTCGGCGCCCTTGCGGAGATCGTCGAGGACCAGCTGGGACGACTCCTCGGCCAGCTCGGCATCGGGCCCGTGCGCTTCCTGCCGCCGCGCAGCGCGGCTTCTCTGCCGCAGGCCGGGCCCCGGACTTCCTACCTGCTCGCCCAGCCCTTCCTCGGCGACACCGCGCGCGCGCTCGACGAGCGCGGCGCGCAGCGGCTCGACGCGCCGTTCCCGCTCGGCGTCGAGGGCACGACGCGATGGCTGCAGGCGGCGGCGACGGCCTGGGGCATCAGCACCGCCCGCTTCGACGCCGTCACGGCGCCCGCCGCCGAGCGCGCGCAACGAGCAATGGCGCGCTACCGCGCCCTGCTCGCCGGCAAGCGCATCTTCTTCTTCCCCGACTCGCAGCTTGAGATCCCTCTGGCCCGCTTCCTGGCGCGTGAGATCGGCCTGGTGCCGGTAGAGGTCGGCACGCCTTACTTGCACCGCCAGCACCTCGCCGCCGAGCTCGCCATGCTGCCGGCCGGCACCACCATCAGCGAGGGCCAGCACGTCGAGCGCCAGCTCGATCGCTGCCGCGCCGCGCGCCCGGACATCGTCGTCTGCGGCCTCGGCCTTGCCAACCCGCTGGAGGCCGAGGGCATCACCACGAAGTGGTCGATCGAGCTGCTGTTCACGCCGATCCAAGGCTACGAGCAGGCCGCCGACCTGGCCGAGCTGTTCGCCCGCCCCCTCGACCGGCGCATGCGGCTGGTGGCCTGACGTCATGCAGCTCACGCTCTGGACATACGAGGGACCTCCCCATGTCGGCGCGATGCGGGTCGCCGCCGCGATGCAGGGGATCCACTACGTGCTGCACGCGCCCCAGGGCGACACCTACGCCGACCTGCTGTTCACGATGATCGAGAGGCGCGACAGGCGGCCGCCGGTCACGTACACGACGTTCCAGGCGCGCGACCTCGGCGGCGACACGGCAGAGCTGTTCAAGACCGCGGCGCGCGAGGCTTACGAGCGCTTCCGTCCCCAGGCGATGCTGGTCGGCGCTTCCTGCACGGCGGAGCTGATCCAGGACGACCCGGGCGGCCTCGCGCGCGCGCTGCAGCTGCCGATCCCGGTCGTGCCGTTGGAGCTGCCGGCCTACCAGCGCAAGGAGAACTGGGGGGCGTCCGAGACGTTCTACCAGCTCGTGCGGGCGCTCGCCGGCCCCGCCGTTCCGCCCTCGGGCACCCAGCGCCCGGCGCGCGCAGCGGGCGTCCGCCCGCGCTGCAACATCCTCGGGCCGACGGCCCTCGGCTTCCGCCACCGCGACGACCTGGCGGAGATCGCAGCGCTGCTCGGCCGGCTCGGCATCGATGTCAACGTCGTGGCGCCGATGGGCGCGGCACCGGCAGACATCGCGCGGCTCGGCGAGGCGGACTTCAACGTCGTGCTCTATCCCGAGGTAGCGAGCGCTGCCGCGCAGTGGCTGCACCGGAGCTTCGGCCAGCCCGCCACCAGGATCGTGCCGATCGGCGTCGGTGCCACCCGGCGTTTCGTGCAAGAGGTCGCGGCATTGGCGCAGGTCGACCCCGCGCCGGCGCTCGATGATCCTGGGTCGCGCGCGACCTGGTACGCGCGCTCCGTCGACTCGACGTACCTGACAGGCAAGCGCGTCTTCGTGTTCGGCGACGCGACCCACGCCGTCGCCGCCGCGCGCGTCGCCAAGGACGAGCTCGGGTTCACCGTCGTCGGGCTCGGCACCTACAGCCGCGAGCTGGCGCGCGACGTGCGCGCCGCGGCGCAAGCGATCGGCGTCGAGCCGCTCATCACCGACGACTACCTGGAGGTCGAGGCTGCCGTCGCCGCGCTGCAGCCCGATCTCGTGCTCGGCACGCAGATGGAGCGCCACATCGCCAAGCGCCTGGGCATTCCGTGCGCCGTGATCTCGGCGCCCGTGCACGTGCAGGATTTTCCGGCCCGCTACTCGCCGCAGATGGGCTTCGAGGGCGCCAACGTCCTCTTCGACACCTGGGTGCACCCGCTGATGATGGGGCTGGAGGAGCACCTGATCGGCATGTTCCGCGAGGATTTCGAGTTCCGCGAAGACGCCGCCCCCTCCCATCTCGGATCCCATGCGGCGCCAACCGCCGCACCGTCGCCTGCTCCCGCGCCACCAGCCGCCGCGGAGTCCGGCGGGCCCATCGTCGCCGCCTGGGAGGCTGCGGCCGAGAAGGAGCTCGGCAAGATACCGTTCTTCGTGCGCGGCAAGGCGCGCCGCAACACCGAGCGATTCGCCGCCGAGCGCGGCGTGCCGCTCATAACCGTCGAGACGCTGTACGATGCGAAAGCGCATTTCGGCCGCTGACGCGACGCCCGTCCGCGTCGTCGTCGTGACGCTCGACAGCCACCTGGCAGGCGCGGCAGGCCGCGCGCAGGAGGCGCTGCGTCGGGAGATGCCGGGACTCGATCTGGCAGTGCATGCCGCCGACGAGTGGGGCACCGACGACGACGCCCTGGCGCGTTGCCGCGCCGACATCGCGCGGGGCGACATCGTGCTCGCCACCATGCTGTTCCTCGACGACCACATCCGCGCCGTGCTGCCCGACCTCAAGGCGCGGCGCGACGCGTGCGACGCCATGGTCTGCGCCATGTCGGCCGGCGAGGTCGTCCGGCTGACGCGGCTCGGCAAGTTCAACATGTCAGGCGAGGCGCTCGGCGCGATCTCGTTCCTGAAGCGGCTGCGCGGCAATCGCGGCAAGGCCGGCGCCCCGTCGAGCGGCCAGGGCCAGATGAAGATGCTGCGCCAGCTGCCGCGGCTGCTGCGCTTCATCCCCGGGACGGCGCAGGACGTGCGCGCCTACTTCCTGGCGCTGCAGTACTGGCTTGCCGGCTCCGAGGAGAACCTCGCGAACCTCGTGCGCATGCTCGTCCACCGCTATGCGGCAGGACCGCGCGCCGGCCTCGCCGGCGCGCTGCACGTAGGCAGCCCAGTGCACTACCCCGACGTCGGCCTCTTCCATCCGCGCGCCAAGGGCCGCATCGCGGAAAAGCTCGGCGCCCTGCCCTCCGCGCGCGCCGAGCGCGGCACCGTCGGCGTCCTGCTCATGCGCTCCTACGTCCTCGCCGGCAACGCCGGTCACTACGAAGGCGTCATAGCGGCGCTCGAATCCAAGGGCTTGCGCGTCATCCCCGCCTTCGCCAGCGGCCTTGATGCCCGCCCGGCGATCGAGCGCTTCTTCCTGCGCGACGGCGTGCCCGCGGTCGACGCCGTCGTCTCGCTCACCGGCTTCTCCCTGGTCGGCGGGCCGGCCTACAACGACTCGCGCGCCGCTGCCGAGGCTCTCGCAAGTCTCGACGTGCCCTATATCGCGGCGCATCCCGTGGAGTTCCAAACGCTCGAGCAGTGGCAGGCCGACCCGCGCGGCCTGATGCCGGTCGAGGCGACGATGATGGTGGCGATCCCGGAGCTCGACGGGGCGATCTGGCCGATGACCTTCGGCGGCCGCTCCGAGGCGGCGCCGGGCACCGGGCGGCGCGACATGGCGGTCCATCCCGAGCGCGCCTCGACCCTGGCTGCGCGCGTGGCGCGGTTGGTGGCGCTGCGCCGCACCGCGCGCGCCGAGCGCAAGGTGGCGGTGGTGCTCTTCAACTTCCCGCCCAACGCCGGCAGCACCGGGACCGCAGCCTATCTCGACGTCTTCGCCTCGCTGCACAACACGCTGCGCGCCATGCGCGACGCCGGCTACAAGGTCGAATTGCCGCGCGATGCCGACGCGCTCCGTGCCCGCGTCACCGGCGGCAACGCCGCCCGGCACGGTACCGACGCCAACGTCGCCGCGCGCATCCCGGCCGACGACCACGTGCGCCGCGAGCGCTGGCTCGCCGAGATCGAGCGCCAATGGGGACCGGCCCCGGGCCGCCAGCAGAGCGACGGCCGCCACCTGTTCGTGCTCGGCGAGCGCTTCGGCAACGTCTTCGTCGGCATCCAGCCCGCGTTCGGCTTCGAGGGCGACCCGATGCGCCTGCTGTTCGAGCGCGGCTTCGCGCCGACGCACGCCTTCTCCGCCTTCTACCGCTGGATCCGCGAGGATTTCGGCGCCGACGCGGTGCTCCATTTCGGCACGCACGGGGCGCTTGAGTTCATGCCCGGAAAGCAGGCCGGCCTGTCCGGCGCATGCTGGCCGGACCGCCTGATCGGCGACCTGCCCAACTTCAACCTCTATGCCGCGAACAATCCGTCTGAAGGCGCGCTCGCCAAGCGCCGCGCCGGCGCCGCGCTGATCAGCTACCTCACCCCGCCGGTCGCGCAAGCGGGCTTGTACCGCGGGCTGGCCGACCTGAAATCCTCGCTCGACCGCTGGCGCAGCCTCGAGCCCGACGCCGATAGCGAGCAGCGGGCTGCGCTGTCTGCGCTTGTGCAGGCACAGGCGGCCGCAGTGGAGCTCGCTGACGCTGAGCCCACTTGGGACGAGGACGCCGGTGCGCGGATCGACCGGCTGGTGGTCGCCTTGGCGGAGCTTGAGCAGACCTTGATCCCGCACGGCCTGCATGTCGTCGGCGTCCCGCCGACCGAGGGCCAGCGCGCCGAGATGCTCGATGCCGCGGGCGTCACGCGAGCGGAGCGGCGCGCCGAGCTCGACGCCCTGCTCGCCGCCGACCACGAGATCCCGGCGATCCTGCATGCGCTGGACGGCGGCTACCTGCGCCCGGCGCCCGGCGGCGACCTGATGCGCAACCCAGACGTCCTGCCGACCGGGCGCAACCTCTACGGCTTCGACCCGTTCCGCATCCCCTCCGCCTTCGCCGTCCAGGACGGCGCCCGCCAGGCCGACCGGTTGCTGGCGCGGCACGCCGCCGAGGGCCACGGGCTCCCGGAGACCGTCGCGATGGTGCTGTGGGGCACCGACAACCTGAAGTCCGAGGGGGGGCCGATCGCGCAGGCGCTCTGGCTGATGGGCGCGGAGCCGCGCCGCGACAGCTACGGACGCCTGTGCGGGGCAAGCCTGCTCCCGCTCGATGCGCTCGGCCGCGCGCGCATCGACGTCGTGATGACGCTCTCCGGCATCTTCCGCGACCTTCTGCCGCTGCAGACCAAGCTCCTGGCGGAGGCGGCTCTGCTCGCAGCGACGGCCGATGAGCCGGCGGACCGCAACTTCGTGCGCAAGCACGCGCTGTCGTACCAGGCCCAGCACGGCGGCGACCTGGCGCAGGCGGCCTTGCGAGTCTTCGGCAACGCCGACGGCGCCTACGGCGCCAACGTCAACCAGATGATCGACCACGGCGCCTGGAACGACGAGGACGAGCTTGCGGACGCCTATGTACGCCGCAAGGGGTTCGCTTACGGCGTCACGGGCGCGCCGGCACGCCAGGACGCGCTCCTCGCGCATGTGCTGGCAAGCGTCGACGTCGCCTACCAGAACCTGGACTCGATCGAGCTCGGCGTCACCACGGTCGACCACTACTTCGACACGCTGGGCGGCATCAGCCGGGCGGTGCGCCGCGCTCGCGGCAGCGCCGCCTCCGTCTACATCGGGGACCAGACGCGCGGCGACGGCACCGTGCGGACGCTGACCGAGCAGGTCGCCCTGGAGACGCGCACGCGCGCCCTGAACCCGAAATGGTACGAGGCGCTGCTCGACCACGGCTACGAGGGCGTCCGTCAGATCGAGGCGCACGTCACGAACACGCTGGGATGGTCGGCGACGACCGGACAGGTCTCGCCCTGGGTCTACCAGCAGCTCACGCAGACCTTCGTGCTCGACCCGCAGATGCGCGACCGCATGGCCGCGCTCAATCCTGCGGCGTCGGCGAAGGTCGCCAACCGCCTCATCGAGGCGCACCGGCGCCGCTACTGGACGCCGGACAAGGCCATGCTCGACGCCCTGCAGCGCGCAGGCGAGGAGCTGGAGGACCGCCTGGAAGGCGTTGGGCAAGGAGCAGCCGCATGACGACGACGACCCTCGAAGCGCCGCCGAAGGCACGGCCCCGTCGCCCGGACGGCGACGGCAGCGTGCAAGTGCTCCTCGACCCCGCGCTCAAGATCGGCACGGCCAAGGTGTTCTCGGTCTACGGCAAGGGGGGCATCGGCAAGAGCACGACGTCCTCCAACCTCTCGGTGGCGTTCTCCAAGCTCGGCAAGCGCGTGCTGCAGATCGGCTGCGACCCCAAGCACGATTCGACCTTCACGCTGACCAAGCAGCTCCAGCCGACCGTCATCGACGTGCTCGAGTCCGTCGAGTTCCACGCCGAGGAGGTCCGGATCGAGGACTTCGTCTACCAGGGCTTCAACGGCGTCATGTGCGTCGAGGCCGGCGGACCGCCGGCCGGCACCGGCTGCGGCGGCTACGTCGTCGGCCAGACGGTGAAGCTCCTGAAGGAGCATCACCTCCTGGAGGACACCGACGTCGTCATCTTCGACGTGCTCGGCGACGTGGTGTGCGGCGGGTTCGCGGCGCCGCTGCAGCACGCCGATCGCGCGCTGATCGTCGCTGCGAACGACTTCGACTCGATCTTCGCCATGAACCGGATCGTCGCCGCCATCGAAGCCAAGGCGAAGAACTACGGCGTTCGGCTGGGAGGCGTGATCGCCAACCGCAGCGCCGGCACGGACCAGATCGACCGATACAATGCCGCGACTGGCCTCCGCACCATCGCGCACTTCCCTGATCTCGACGTCATCCGGCGCAGCAGGCTGAAGAAGGCCACGCTGTTCGAGATGGAGACGTCGCCCGAGCTTGAGGCCGTGCAGCAGGAATACCTGCGGCTCGCTGCTTCGCTCTGGGCTGGCGCCGAGCCGCTGCATGGCAAGCCGCTCAAGGACCGCGAGATCTTCGACCTGCTGGGGTTCGACTGATGCCGACACTCTCATATGCCGAGCGGCGCGGCCGGCTCGAGACCTATTTCGACCGCACGGCGGTCGATGCCTGGAAGCGCCTGACCTCCGATGCGCCGCTCGGGCGCATCCGCGCCAGCGTGCGGGCCGGGCGCGATCGCATGCGCGGCACGTTGCTTGGATGGCTTCCGGCCGACCTGCGGGGCGCGCGGCTGCTCGACGCGGGATGCGGCACCGGCGCTCTCGCTGTCGAGGCCGCGCGCCGCGGCGCGCACGTCGTCGCCGTGGACATCTCGCCGACGCTCGTCAGGCTCGCCGGCGAGCGCACTCCGCGAGACCTTGGTGCCGGGCGCGTCGAGTTTCGGGTCGGGGACATGGTCGATCCGGCGCTCGGATCGTTCGACTTCGCGGTCGCGATGGACTCCCTGATCCACTACCGCGCACCCGATTGCGTGCGGGCCATAGCCGGGATCGCGGCGCGCACCCGCCATGGCGTTCTGTTCACCTTTGCCCCGCGCACGCCAGCCCTCGCCGCGATGCACGCTGTCGGCCGGCTCTTCCCGCGGGGCAACCGCGCGCCGGCAATCGAGCCCGTCGCGCCGGACGGTCTGCGGCGGTCGCTCGCGGACGACCCGGCGCTCCGAAACTGGAGCGCGGCACGTACCGAGCGCGTCGCCCACGGCTTCTACACATCTCAGGCCCAGGAGCTGCGCTCCCGATGAGGCGGCTGAACGAAACGCTCGCCCGTGGATGGCTGGCGCTCGGCCCGCGCTTCCTGCCGTTCGCCGATGCGGCGACGGCGGAGCTGCCGCTGGGGCGCCTGCTGCGCCTGTCGCTGTTCCAGGTCAGCGTCGGCATGGCGGTCGTCCTGGTGAACGGAACCTTGAACCGCGTGATGATCGTCGAGCTCGGCGTGCCGACCTGGCTGGTCGCGCTGATGCTGGCGCTCCCTCTCGTCTTCGCGCCGTTCCGGGCGCTCCTCGGCTTCCGGTCCGACCACCATCGCTCCGCTCTCGGCTGGCGGCGCGTCCCCTACATCTGGTTCGGAACCTTGCTTCAGTTCGGCGGCCTGGCGATCATGCCTTTCGCGCTGCTGGTCCTCTCCGGCGATACGCACGGACCAGCGATCATCGGTCAGGCAGGTGCAGCTCTCGCGTTTCTCCTCGTCGGCGCGGGCTTGCATACGACACAGACCGCCGGCCTAGCGCTCGCCACCGACCTAGCGCCGGCGGAGGCACGGCCTCGCGTAGTCGCTTTCCTCTACGTGATGCTCCTCGTCGGCATGGTGGCGAGCGCCTTTTTCTTCAGCGCGCTGCTCGGCGATTTCTCGCAGATCCGCCTGATCCAAGTGATCCAGGGCGCGGGCCTGGCGACCATGGTTCTCAATGTCGTCGCCCTATGGAAGCAGGAGGCGCGCCGACCTGCCGCCGCCGGCGGCGGCGAGCCGCGCCCGCGGTTCCGCGAATCCTGGCAGCGCTTTCGCGCCGGCGGCCGCGCTTCCCGCGTGCTGGTGACCGTCGGGCTGGGAACCGCCGCATTCAGCATGCAGGACATCCTGCTCGAGCCGTACGGCGGCCAGGTGTTCGGCATGAGCGTCGGTGCGACGACTGCGCTCACCGCTTTGCTGGCGCTCGGCACATTGGCGGGCCTCGCGCTTGCCGCGCGCTCGCTGGCGCGCAGCGGCGACCCCTACCGCCTGGCTGCGACCGGCGCGCTTGCCGGGCTGATCGCGTTCTCTGCCCTGATCTTCGCGGCCCCTCTCGACTCGACGTTCCTCGTGCATGCTGGCACGGCGCTCATCGGCTTCGGCAGCGGCCTGTTCGCTGTCGGAACGATGACGGCTGCCATGGACCTGGCCGAGGGCTGCCATAGCGGCATGGCGCTGGGCGCCTGGGGAGCCGTCCAGGCCTCGGCCGCCGGCGCTGCGATCGCGCTCGGCGGCGCGCTGCGCGACGGCGTCGCTGGGCTCGCCGCTGACGGCTTGCTCGGCCCGGCCCTCGCCGGGCCGTCCACAGGCTACTCGGTCGTCTACCACGTCGAGCTGGCGCTTCTGTTCGCTACGCTCGTCGCTATCGGCCCATTGGTTCGCGCGACGCGGACGGCGCCGCGGCGACCGGCAACGAGGTTCGGTCTGGCTGAGGTTCCTGCCTAGCCAAGCAACGTGCGGAGGTCTCCCCATGCAAACCGGAGCAATCACCAGCTACATCGACGTCGCCCAGGTAACGCTCTACGTCTTCTGGATCTTCTTTGCGGGCTTGCTCCTGTACCTGCGCCGGGAGGACAAGCGCGAGGGTTACCCTCTGGAGACGGACCTTCCAGCCCGGATCGTCGCCCAGGGATTTCCGGCGATCCCCGCCTCGAAGACCTTTGCGCTGGCGCATGGCGGCACGGTCAGCGCCCCGAGCGGCAAGGTCGATGCGCGCGCAGTGCACGCGCAGCCGATCGGCAATTGGCCGGGTGCTCCGCTTGAGCCGACGAACGACCCCATGATCGACGGCGTCGGCCCTGCGGCTTACGCCGAACGTGCCGAGGAGCCCGAGCTGACCATCGACGGCCAGCCCGCCATCGTGCCGCTGCGGACGGTGCCGGATTTCGCCATCGAGTCCAGAGACCCTGATCCGCGGGGCATGAAGGTCGTCGCCGGCGACGGAAAGGTGGCTGGCATCGTGCGCGACGTCTGGGTCGACCGCACGGAGCCGCAAATTCGGTACCTCGAGCTCGAAGTGGTCGACCGCACGACGCAGCGGCGCGTTCTGCTGCCGATCTACTTCGCGCGCATCGACGGCAGCCGGCGCCAGATCAAGGTCCAGTCGATCATGGGCCGGCACTTCGCCAGTGTTCCCGGGCTCAAGAACCCGGACCGCGTGACCAAGCGCGAGGAGGACAGGATCACGGCCTACTTCGCCGGCGGCACGCTCTACGCCGAGCCGAGCCGCCTGGGGCCTGTGCTGTGAGCGGGCTCGCAACGCCCACCGAGTACGAGTGGGAGCCGATCCGCGGCTTGCCTGCCCGGCCACCGGCCAACGAGACCGTTCTCTGGCAAGGCAGCCCGCATTGGCAGTCGCTCGCGGTCCGCGCGTTCCATGTCCGCAAGGTCGCCATCTACTTCGGAGTCCTGCTGGCGTGGCGTGCGGCGGCGGCGCATGCCGACGGCGAGGCCCTGGGCTCGGCAGCAACTGCGCTGCTGCTTCTCGCAGGCCTTGCAACGGCCGCGGTCGTCGTCCTGGCGCTGCTGGCGTGGCTCTACGCGAGGACGACCGTTTTCACTGTCACCAGCCGCCGGGTGGTCATGCGCTTCGGCGTGGCGCTGCCGATGGCGCTGAACATCCCGTTCCGCATCGTCGAAGCGGCCGGCGTGAAGCTGCACGCTGACGGCACCGGCGACATCCCGCTGCGCCTGACCGGTCCTGACCGCGCCTCCTACCTGCACCTCTGGCCCTTCGCGCGGGCTTGGCGCGTGGCGCGCCCCGAGCCTTGCCTGCGCTGCGTGCCGGACGGCGCCCGCGCGGCCGAGATCCTCGGCCGTGCGCTGCAGGCCGCGACCGGCGGCCCGGCTCGCGCGCCGGTGCATCCGGAGGCCTTGGACAAGCCGGCGCGCCCACTCGCGCCTGTCGCCGCGTGATGCCAGCGAGGAGCCGATGAGCGACCATTTCTCCGACCGACCCTTCCCGCGCGGCGCCCTGATCGGCGCTGCGGCCCTCATCGGCTTCGCGCTGACGGCGGCAGCCGTCGGGCGCGCCGCCGGAGTCGGCACCACGTCGCTGCCCGACGCGCCGGAGCAGTCCGCCCGCGACCTGCGGTTCGCCGATCGCGACGACGGCGCCGTCGCGGTCTATGAAGCGACGAGCGGCAGCCTGGTCGCCGTCATCGAGCCGGGCACGAACGGCTTCGCCCGCGGCGTCCTGCGCGGGCTGGCGCGCGAGCGCAAGCGCCAGGACATCGAGGCCGCGCCGCCCTTCCGCCTGACGCGCTGGGCCGACGGCCGGCTCTCGATCGAGGATCCACAGACCGGCAGGCGTATCGACCTCGGCGCCTTCGGGCCGACCAACATCGAGACCTTCGCGCGGCTGATGGCCGCCGAGGCCAGGACACCGTGATCAGGTCCCTGCGCGCCGCTCCCCGCTCGGTCCAGGTCCTCTGCACCGTGGACGTCGAGCAATCGCGCGACAGCTTGCACGCGCATGTCGACCTCGACGGCATCGATGTCGGGCCTGGCGACACCGTCATCGTCGAGGACGCGCCATGGCAGGTCGGCTTCGGCGAGCGGCGCATCCGCCGCTGCCGCGCCCTGGTTACGCGGGCCGGCTGGTTCGAGCGCCTGCGCACCAAGCTCGCCGCGCATCTCGCCCTCACCGAGCTCTACGAAGTCAGCTTCTCGACATGGAGGAGACCATGACAGCCGCCTCGATCGCCTCTCCCTGCCGCAAGGCGCCTAACGACACGACGCTCCTCGCTCAGTCAGACACGATCCTCAGCCCGCGCTTCTACACGACGGACTACGAGGCCATGGACCGCCTCGACGTCGGCCCTGTCCGCGCCGAATGGGACGCGATGATGGCAGAGCTGCGTGCCGACGCCAACCGCACGCACTTCGTCAGGAGCGATGACTGGCACGCGCAGATCCGCGACCTGCCGGAGGGGCTGCGCCGGGAGTTCATCGACTTCCTGGTCAGCTCGATCACGGCGGAGTTCTCGGGCTGCGTCCTCTACGCGGAGATCAAGAAGCGGATCAAGAACCCGGAGATCCGCGAGCTGTTCTCTTGCTTGGCCCGCGACGAATCGCGCCACGCCGCCTTCATCAACGAGTCGCTGAAGGACTTCGGCATCGGCGTCGACCTGGGCTTCCTGACGCGCGCCAAGAAGTACACCTACTTCCGCCCGAAGTTCATCTTCTACGCCACCTACCTGTCGGAGAAGATCGGCTACGCCCGCTACATCACGATCTTTCGCCAGCTCGAGCGCAACCCGGAGCACCGCTTCCACCCGATCTTCCGGTGGTTCGAGAAGTGGTGCAACGACGAGTTCCGCCATGGCGAGGCCTTCGCGCTGCTGATGCGCGCCGACCCGCGCCTGCTGCAGGGCGCCAACAAGCTGTGGATCCGGTTCTTCACCCTCGCCGTGTTCGCCACCATGTACGTGCGCGACCACGCGCGGGTCGAGTTCCACAAGGCGCTGGGGCTCGACCCGACGGCCTACGACATGCAGGTCTTCCGGATCACGACAGAGATCTCGCGCCAGGTCTTCCCCGTTACGCTCGACATCGACGACCCGCGGTTCCTGGCAGGGCTGGAGCAGCTGCGGCGGATCGCCGACGCGATCGCCGCGGCGCGGGCGGCCGGCGGGATCCTCGGCGGCCTGAAGCGCGCCGCCCTGTCCCTCGCGGCCGCCGCGACGTTCGCCCGGCTGTACCTGCTGCCGGCGCGGCATGCGGCACTGCCGCCGCAGGTCTCGCTGGCGCCTGCCTGGTAGGCAGGGCCCGCCGCCGTGGCCGAGACGCTCGCGCAGATCATGGTTCCCGCCGCCTTCGCGGTGGCAGTCTGGTGGTTCGGCACCGGGCTGGTGCTGCTCGCCGTCGGCTTGCCGCCGCGCGCGCGCCCATGGGTCCTGCTCGGCGCGACGGCGGCTCTCGGCGCCGCGCTGGCGACGCTGGCGATCTCGTCAGCGGACGCCTCGGCCACCGGCGCCTACGTGGCGTTCGCGGCGACGGTGGCCGCCTGGGGCTGGGCGGAGACCTGCTTCCTGCTCGGGGCCTTGACCGGCCCGCGCCCGCTGGCCTGCCCCGAGGGCTGCACGGGATGGCGGCGCGCCGGCCACGCTCTCAACGCCATCCTCTACCACGAGCTCTCGCTCCTGGCGGCAGGGGCTGCCGTCGTCGCCGCGACGTGGGGCGCCGCGAACCAGGTCGGAGCGTGGACGTTCGCCGTCCTCTGGACGATGCGCCTGAGCGCCAAGCTCAACCTGTTCCTCGGCGTGCCCGTGCTCAACGACGAGTTCCTTCCGGCCCAGTTGGGCTTCCTGCGCAGCTACTTCGCGCGACGCCCGGTGAGCCTGCTCTTTCCCCTGTCGATCACGGTGCCGACCGCGGTCGCGGCACTGCTGGCGCAGGCCGCCCTGGCGCCGGGCGCCGGCGCGCAGTCGACCGGGCTGCTGCTGGTCGCCGCCCTGCTGGCGCTCGCCGTGGTCGAGCACTGGTTCATGCTGCTGCCCCTGCCTCTGACGTCCCTCTGGGGCTGGAGCATGCGCTCGCGGGCCGAGCCGGCCACGGCCGGCGGACGGCCCGCCGGCGCCGCCCGCGGCGCGCGCGCGGCGCCGCTCTCGCCAGTCACCGTCCCTGCGGCCATCATGACGCATCGGAGGCATCCATGAACTACGAGGCCTACTTCCGCCGCCAGATCGATGGGCTCCACGCTGAGGGGCGCTACCGGGTCTTCGCCGACCTGGAGCGCCACGCCGGCGGCTTCCCGCGCGCGACCCACCACCGTCCAGACGGGCCGGCCGAGGTGACGGTCTGGTGCTCGAACGACTACCTCGGCATGGGCCAGCATCCCGCGGTCATCGCTGCGATGCACGAGTCCCTCGACCGCTGCGGCGCCGGGTCGGGCGGCACCCGCAACATCTCCGGCACCAACCACGCGCATGTCCAGCTGGAGCGCGCGCTGGCCGACCTGCACGGCAAGGAATCCGCGCTCCTGTTCACCTCCGGCTACGTGTCGAACTGGGCGGCGCTGAGCACGCTCGGATCGCGCCTGCCCGGCTGCGTCATCCTGTCGGACGCGTGCAACCACGCCTCGATGATCGAGGGCATCCGGCACAGCGGGGCCGAGCGGCGCATCTTCGCCCACAACGACCCGGACGACCTGGCGCGCAAGCTGGCCGAGCTCGACCCGGCCGTGCCGAAGCTGGTCGCCTTCGAGAGCGTCTACTCGATGGACGGGGACATCGCGCCGATCGCCGAGCTGTGCGACGTCGCAGAGGCGCACGGCGCCATGACCTACCTGGACGAGGTGCATGCCGTCGGCCTCTATGGCCCGCGCGGCGGCGGCATCGCCGAGCGCGAGGGGCTGAGCCATCGGCTGACAGTCATTGAGGGCACGCTCGCAAAAGCGTTCGGCGTCGTCGGCGGCTACATCGCCGGCTCGGCGGCGCTGTGCGACTTCGTGCGCAGCTTCGCTTCGGGCTTCATCTTCACGAGCGCGCTGCCGCCGGCCGTCGCCGCCGGCGCGCTGGCCAGCGTCCGGCACCTGAGCGCGGCGAGCGCCCTGCGCGCTCGCCACCAGGAGCGCGTCGCCGCGCTCCGCCGGCGGCTCGACGCGGCAGGCATCCCGACGCTGCGCAACGACAGCCACATCATCCCGGTGATGGTCGGCGACGCCGCGCTGTGCAAGCGGATCAGCGACGAGCTGCTCGAGCGCTATTGCGTCTACCTGCAGCCGATCAACTACCCGACCGTGCCCCGCGGCACCGAACGGCTGCGCGTGACGCCCTCGCCCCTGCACACGGACGAGCAGATGGACCACCTCGTCCGCTCGATCGCGGCGATCTGGTCGCAGGTCGGCCTTAAGCAGGCAGCCTGACGCGGCAGGGCCGCCGCCACCAGCCGGGCGAACCGGTCGGAGGCGACGACGTCGCCGACCGATCGGTCGGCGAGCGGGGACGCGGCACCGTGCGTCGGGCTGGCGATCGCGGGCCCGGGCCGCGGCCCGAGCGAAGCCACCGCGCTCCGCACCGCCGACGGCAACGGTCGCGACCGCCATTCCTGCCGATCGACCCCGGGGATTGCCGACCCCGGGGATTGCGCCTAGGCAGAAGCGACCGACGGCATGCGCAAGGCGCGCCGCGCCGAGGGAGCCCGACGCGCGCGGCCCTACTTCGCGGCGAACGTCTTGAGATAGGCGATCACGTCGCGGCGCTCTTCATCGCTCGCGAGCTTGAACACCATCTTCGTGGTGCCGGCCGCCAGCTCCGGCTTGCCCTTCTCCGCCAG
>JAEULF010000347.1 GCA_016793965.1 Alphaproteobacteria bacterium
CCCTTGCCGATATTGATCGGCACGATCTTGTAGGGGACGCCCGCCTCCTCCAGGAACATCGTCACCTTGTGGCCGTTCGGCGTCGGCCAGTAATAGACCTCGATCATCCTTTCTTCCCTCCACCCCAGCGCCGTCGCCCGCTTGCTGCGCAGGCAGATCGGCCATCGACGATGTTACTAAACTAGTCCGGCGGTCTGGCCGACGCCACCCCTGCCGACGCGCGCCGCCGCTGCGCCGCGAGCAATCATCGCCAACTTGGATTGCGACTAGGATGCAGCCCTTCGTGCGGGCCGCGTCGAGCGGCGGGTCACCGGACGACGGAGCCCCAACTCTGCAAGTCGGCAACATTACGTCGCTTTCATGCATTCGGCCCTTCCGCGCCAGCCGAGCCTCCGCCTATGATTCTCCTTGGCTTCGCGGGTGAGGGGCATGCCGATGCAGCCGGCGCGGATGGGAGCCTCTCGGAATGGCTCGGCGCGCCGGTCTCCTGACTCGGCGCCGCTCCGGCATGGCGGCCGCTTCGCTGCGGGCGACGGGCCATTCGCCGCCCTGGACCTCGGCACCAACAATTGCCGCCTCCTCGTCGCCACCGTCATCGACGGCGACTTGCGCGTGCTGGACGCGTTCTCGCGCATCGTCCGCTTGGGCGCCGGCCTCGCCGAGACCGGATGCCTGTCCGAGGCGGCCATGGACCGCACGCTCGACGCGCTGCGCGTCTGCGCCCGCAAGGTCAGGCGCTGGCACGTGGCGGCGCTGCGCTGCGTGGCGACCGAGGCCTGCCGGCGCGCGTCGAACGCCCAAGAGTTCTTGGAGCGGGTCGAGCGCGAGACCGGCCTGGCGCTCGAGATCGTGAGCCCGGACGAGGAGGCGTTCCTCGCGCTCGCCGGCTGCGCGCCGCTTCTCGAGGCGAGCGATCCGGCCGTGGCGAACGCCCTGGTCTTCGACATCGGCGGCGGCTCGACCGAGGTCACGTGGCTGGCGCTGGAAGCAGGGCAGAGGCCGCGCGTCGTGGACTGGCTGTCCATGCCGGTGGGCGTCGTCTCGCTCGCCGAGCGGCACGGCGGCGACCAGATCCCGCAGGACGTCTACGCCGCCATGGTCGAGGAGACGAGCGACGGGCTCGCCGGCTTCGAGGCGCGGCACGGCATCGCCGGCGCCGTCGCCGAGGGGCACGTGCAGATGCTCGGGTCCTCAGGCACGGTGACGACCCTGGCGGGCATCCATCTCGACCTCCCGCGCTACAACCGCGCTGCGGTCGATGGCACCACCTTGGAGCGCGAGCGCGTCCTGGAGATCAGCCACGCGCTGGCGGACATGGACTGGGCCGGGCGCGCCGCCATTCCCTGCGTCGGCCCGGAGCGCGCTGATCTCGTGGTCGCCGGCTGCGCCATCCTGGAGGCGATCCAGGTGCTCTGGCCTGTCGACCGGCTGCGCGTCGCGGATCGCGGCGTGCGCGAGGGCATCCTGTTCGACCTGGCCGGACTCAGCCATCGCATGCCCGCGCGACTGGCGCCGAGCGGCGACGGCCGAGTCGCGCCGCACGCGGCCGAGTGACGGCGCGGCAGCGGCTTCCGGCCCGGTCGGCGGTCCCTAGCACTCTGGACCGGTCTCGCCGGCAAGCCGCCGCAGCGCGCCGCGGTCGGCCTTGCCCGTCGCGCCGACCGGCAGCGCCTCGCCCAGCATGATCCGGTCCGGCAGCTTGTAGCGGTCGAGCCGCTCGCGCGCCCAGTCGCGCAGCCTTGCCGGATCGAGAGTCGCGCCGCCGCGCGGCACCAGGAACAGGCAGATCGCCTCGCCGAGCATCGGGTCGGGCACGCCGGCGGCCAGCGCCGCCGCGACGTCCGGGTGGTCGAGGAACGCCGCCTCGACCTCGAGCGGCGCCACCTTGGCGCCGGCGCGCGCGATGATCTCCTTGGCGCGGCCGACCAGCGCGACGCGCCCGTCCGGCCGGAGCGACGCCAAGTCGCCGGTGCGGAAATGGCCGTCGGCATAGGCGGCCTCCGTCAGCGCCGGATCGTCGAGGTAGCCCCGCATCCGCCAGGGCGACGCGATCTGCAGCTCGCCGTCCGGTGCCACCCGCCAGGCGATGCCCGGCCCGGCGCGCCCGATCGTGCCGGCCGCCGCCGCGGCCTCGTCCGGCTGCACGAAGAAGTCGCAGGTGCAGGTCTCCGTCAGGCCGTAGATGTCGCCGATGCGCGCGCGCGGCCAGCGGCGCAGGACCCAGCGCATCAACGCGGCCGGCATGACCTCGCCGCCGGCCATCAGGCGGCCGGCATAGTCGGTGCCGCCGGCATCGAGCGGCGCGCGCAGCCGCCGCAGCATGGTCGGCACGACGCCGGCGCGGTCGACCGCCGCCAGGTCGGCGAGCATCGCCTCGGGCTCGAAGCGGTCGCGCAGCACCAGCGTGCCGCCGTTGAGCAGCGTCAGCAGCGCCACCCACTGGCCGAAGCTGAAGTTGAGCTGCAGCACCAGCAGCACCCGCTCGCCCGGCGCGAAGCCGGTCATCGATTGGATCATCGCGAGCTTGGCCGCGTAGGTCGCGTGCGCGTGCACGACGCCTTTCGGCGCGCCGGTCGAGCCCGACGTAGTGACGATCCAGGCGGCGTCGGCGAGGAGGGGGCGCGCTGCCGGCGCGTCGCCGCCGAGCGCCAGCACGCCGTCCGCGCCGGCCAGTCCTGCCGGCGCCGGCAGGTCGCCGCGCAGGTTGACCGCGAGCCGCGCGCCGACGCGCGCCCGCACGGACGCCGCGGTCGCCGCGACGGCGCCGCGATGCAGCGGCACGGCGACGCCGCCCGCCCGCCAGATGCCGACGAGGCCGGCCAGGTCGCGCGCGCGGTTGGAGACGGCGGCGAGCACCGGCTCGTCGGGCGCGATCCCGGCGCGGGCGAGACGTGCCGCCGTTTCGTCGGCCAGCGCGTCGAGCGCCGCATAGGTCAGCGCCTCCTCGCGGTCCGCGGCGGCGGGGCGCGCCGCGAAGGACGCGCAGGCGTCGCGCAGCATCCGGTCTAGCCGCTGGCCGTCCGCCACGTCATCCTCCCGCCTTGCCGTGCCCCACAGGAGCGCCCCAGCGCCATGTCCTACGAGACCATCCGCTACGAAGTCGACGGCGCCGTGGCGCTGGTCACGCTGCACCGGCCCGACCGCGCCAACGCCATGAACCGGACGGTGCTGCGCGAGCTCAACGCCGCCTGCGACGCCGCCATGGCGGACGACGCGGTGCGCGCGGTCGTGCTGACCGGCGCCGGCCAGGCCTTCTGCTCGGGCTTCGATTTGAAGGAGCAGGCGGCGAAGCCGCCGCAGGGCGTCGGCGAGTGGCGGCGCGTGCTGCGCGACGACTTTGACGCGATCATGCGCTTCTGGCACCTGGGCAAGCCGACCGTCGCCGCGGTCAACGGCCCGGCGCTGGCCGGCGGCTTCGAGCTCGCCATGGCCTGCGACCTGACCGTCGCCGCCGAGGACGCCGTGCTCGGCGAGCCGGAGCTGCAGTTCGGCGCCGGCATCGTCGTCATGCTGCTGCCCTATCTCGCCGGGCCGAAGGTCGCCAAGGAGATCATCCTCCTGGGCGACGACAAGTTGCCGGCGCGCCGCGCCTACGACCTCGGCCTGGTCAACCGCCTGGCGCCGCGGGCCGAGGTGCTGCCCCTGGCGCTGCGGCTCGCCCGCCGCATGGCGGTGATGGACCCCATGCTGGTGCGCGAGACCAAGCGCGCGCTCAACCGCTGCGCCGCCTTCATGGGCCTCGACGCCGGGCTCGAGGCGGCGCTCGACATCGACACGCAGATCGAGGGCGAGGGCAGCATCGACAAGCGCCGCTTCCTGGAGATCGCGCGCGGCGAGGGGCTGAAGGCCGCGCTCGCCTGGCGCGACGCGCGCTTCGCCGCGGCGGGGTAGGGCACAGCGGCGCAAGTCATGCTAAGCATGAGCCATGAGGTGCGGCGATGGACCAGGTCACGGCTTACGAGAGCGACTACTACGCCTGGACGCAGGCGCAGGCGGAGGCCCTGCGCGCCGCGCGCGCTGCCGGGACGAACCTGCCGCTCGACTGGGAGAACCTGATCGAGGAGGTCGCTGACTTGGGCGGCTCGCTGCGGCGCGAGGTCGAGAGCAGTTTGGCGCGCGTGATCGAGCATTTGCTGAAGCTGGAGCACGCGCGACAGGAGGAGCCGCGGCGCGGCTGGAAGCTCTCCGTCGCCGAGCACCGCGACCGCATCGAGGCCAGCCTGCGCGACAGCCCGAGCCTGCGCCGCCTGCTGCCTGACCTGCTGCCGCCGGCCTGGCGCCGCGGCCGCAAGCTCGCCGCCACGGCACTGGCGCTCTACGACGAGGACGCGACGCTGCCGCACTCCTGTCCCTACGCGCTCGACGATCTATGCCGCGACGATTGGTATCCGGAGAGCCGGCAGGGATTGCCGCGTGCGTGATCGACGCCGACGGGCCTTGGTCCCCGGCCTCGCGCCCGCGAGTCTCGTTCAGCGCGGCAAGGCGGCTTCGTGCGCCGCTTCAGGCGAGCCGGCGCGCCGCCTCGGCCAAGGGCAGGAACAGGCTCATCGGCTTGCTGACGAACGGCTGGAAGCCGAGATGGCGGTAGAAGGCCGCGGCCGCCTCGTCCTTCGCGTCGACCACCAGCGCGAAGATCGCCGGATCGGCGGCGATCGACCTCTCGATGGCGTCCACCACGAGGGCCGCGCCGAGGCCGAGGCCCCGGAATGCGCGATGCACGGCCAGCCGTCCGATCAGGCCGGCCGGCAGCAACGGGTAGCGCGGCAGGCGCTTGGCCTCGTCGTCGGCGAGGGCCGTGAGCGGGAGGCCGGTCGCGGCGAGCGTGTAGTAGCCGGCAATGCGCCCGCCCTTGTCCAGCGCGACGAAGCAATTGCTCAGGCGCCGCCGGATGTCCTGCGATGCGCGCTCGCGCAAGTACCGGTCGAGCGCTTCGACGCCGGAGTCGAATGCCTGCCGATCATGTGCGCTCGACAGCGGCTCGATCGTTGCGGCGGGTTTCACCGCTTGCTGCCGGCGGCCGTCCTCTTCCGCAGCGCCGTGCGGCGCGCGATGGCCCGCGCCAGCGCGGGCGCCAAGGGCGGCGGGTCGAGGATCGCCGCTGCGACGGCGCGCTGGTCCTCGACCGACAGGCGGATGATCTGGGCATCCTCGATCGCCCGGTGAGCCGCGTCCTGCGCGGCGGCGACCACGAAATCGCTGACGCTGCGGCCCTGGATCTCGGCGGCGCGCTTGACGACGTCCAGCACTTCCGGGGCGATGCGCGCCTCGATCCGTGCGCTGCGGCCTGCTTGCTGCGCCATCGGGACCTCCCACCCCAAATGTACGGGCATTCGCCGGACACCGCAATGGCGCCCTCTATGCGGCGCCGCTCCCGGCGGCTCATGCGCGCCTGGTCCGCCGCTCCACGTCCTTCAGCCTCTCCCCCACGCGCACGATGGCGCGGATCGCCGGCAGCAGCTCCTCGCCCAGCGCCGTCAGCGCGTACTCGGCGGTGGGCGGCGACGTCGGCATGACCGTGCGCGTCGCCACGCCGCGGCGGACCAGTTCCTGCAGCCGCGCGCTCAGCATCTTGGCCGAGATCTTCGGGATGTCGCGGCGCAGCTCGCCGAAGCGGCGGGGGCCGGCGGCGAGGTACCAGATGACGTTGGGCGTCCAGGCGCCGCCGAGCAGCGCCATGCACTCCGTCAGCGGGCAATGCGGCGGTGGCGGCGCTGCCCGGCTCCGGCGCAGCTTCAGCGCCATGGCGACCCCCTGGTTACCGGACAGGAACCGGAAAATGACGGTTACCGATCGTTACCAGGTATACGAAGGCGACTGCGCGCGCTACCTCCTCTCCGTCGCAGGGAAGCGGAAGGAGGAGCACGATGGGCAAACTCACCGAGGCCATGCGCCTGATGGGCATCCGGCACCCGATCGTGCAGGGCCCGTTCGGCGGCGGGTTGTCGACCGTGCGGCTGGCGGCGGCCGTCGCCGACCTGGGCGGGCTCGGCTCCTTCGGCGCGCACACCCTGGCGCCCGACGAGATCGGCGGCGTCGTGCGCGCGATCCGCGCCGCGACGAACGGGCCCTTCGCCCTGAACCTCTGGGTCAGCGACCACGACCCCGGCGGGCTATCGCTGACGCAAGCCGCGTTCGACCGCGCCTATCGCCTGTTCGAGCCCTATTTCCGCGAGCTTGGCGTGCCGGAGCCCCGGCAGCCCGAGCGCTTCCATCAGCGCTACGACGACCAGATCGCGGCGCTCGTCGAGGCGGCACCGCCAGTCATCAGCTTCATCTTCGGCGTGCCGTCGCCTGACGTCCTCGCCCAGTGCCGCAAGCGCGGCATCGTCACCATCGGCACGGCGACGACGCTCGCCGAGGCACAGGCGCTCGACGAGGCCGGCCTCGACCTGATCGTCGCGAC
>JAEULF010000370.1 GCA_016793965.1 Alphaproteobacteria bacterium
GGCGTGACGCACGACCCGCGCGCCGCGACCCCGCCGCTGCTGAAGCGCATGGTCGCGGCCGGCCATCTCGGGCGGAAGGCCGGGCGCGGCTTCTTCGCCTATGACCGCGACGCCATGTTCGGAGGCTGAGATGGCCGAGGCTGCCCGCGTCCCGACGCACGAGATCCTGCGCGCCGGGGAGAGCCGATCGTTCCCGGAGCAGCACAAGCTCCTGCAAATGGGGTTGCAGGCTGGCGAGGTGCTGATCGTCGTCGGCGCCGCGGCCGGCAGCGCCTTCGCGCATGACCCCGGACGGACGGCGATCCTGATCGAGATCGACCGGGAATGCCTGGGCGTCCACACCGGCGAGATGGCCGGTGCCGAGGGCTCGAACGTGCTGGGCTTCGCGCGCTACAGGCTCGGCGACGCGCCGCCATCGGACCTCGTCGAGCTGGTGCGCCAGCCGGCCACCCGGCCGGAAGCGATCGCGGCGGCCCGCGCGGTGCTCGAGGGCGCCGGGCTGCAGGTCGCCGTCTGCATGGACTTCGCGGGACGCATCGTCGACCGGCTGATCCGGCCGGTGTTCAACGAGGCGCTGCGCAAGCTCGACGAGGGGCTCGCGACCGCCGCCGACATGGACACGACCATGAAGCTCGGCCTGGGCTATCCCGAGGGCCCGATCGAGCGGCTGGAGCGCACGGGCCTCGCGCACCACCACGACGTCACGCAGGCGCTGTTCGCGACCTATGGCGAGCGCGCCTATGCCCCGGCGCGCCGCGCCGTCGTCGCCAAGCAGCGGCAGGCCGCTGCCAGGGGAGGATTGTGATGCGGCCGCTGCAGGGCATCCGCGTCCTGGATTTCTCGACCTTGCTGCCCGGGCCGATGGCAACGCTCATCCTGGCCGAGGCGGGTGCGGAGGTGATCAAGGTCGAGCGGCCGGGCAAGGGCGAGGACATGCGCTGGTTCACGCCCGCCTGGGCGCCGGACGGCGGCTCCAACTTCGCGCTGCTGAACCGCGGCAAGCGCAGCCTGGCGATCGACCTGAAGGAGCCGGGGGCCGTCGATCGCCTGCGCCCGCTGCTGGAGACGGCGCATGTCCTGGTCGAGCAGTTCCGCCCGGGCGTGATGCAGCGGCTCGGCCTCGGCTACGATGCCGTGCGCAAGCTGAACCCGCGCATCGTCTACTGCGCCATCACCGGCTATGGCCAGACCGGGCCGAAGGCGCAAGTCGCCGCGCACGACCTCAATTACATCGGCGAGACCGGCCTGGCCGCGCTCGCGGCGGAGAAGGACGGGGCGCCGCCGGTGCCGCCGGCGCTGATCGCCGACATCGGCGGCGGCGCCATGCCGGCGGTCGTCAACATCCTGCTGGCGCTGCGCGACGCCGAGCGCACCGGCGAGGGCCGCTTCCTCGACGTCGCCATGGCGGATTCGATCTTCGCCTTCTCCTACTGGGCGCAAGGCATGCAGGCGCAGGGGATCGCGCCGGTTCCCGGCGGCGAGACGGTGACCGGCGGCTCGCCGCGCTACCGCGTCTACCGCGCCGCCGACGGCAAGTACTTGGCGGTGGCGCCGCTCGAGCAGAAGTTCTGGGAAACCTTCTGCGCCGTGATCGACCTCGATCCCAAGCTGCGCGACGATTCGCGCGATCCCGCGGCGACCATCGCCGCAATCGCCGCCCGCATCGCGGCCAGGACGGCGGCGGACTGGGAGCGGCTCTTCGCCGGCAAGGACGCCTGCGTCAGCGTCATCAAGACCATCGGCGATGCCATGGATGACCCGCATTTTCGCGGCCGCGGCCTGTTCGACCGTGCGGTGACGGCGGCCGGCAAGGCGATGCCGGCGCTCCCTGTCGGCCTGGCGCCTGTCTATGCGGATCTGGCGCCGCGCGCCGCGGCGATGCCGGCGCTCGGCGAAGCGAACGCGGAGCTGCTGAAGCGATGAGCTTGAGATGCCCAACCCCGACCCTCTCCATCGCTGCGCGACGGAGAGGGGGCTGGAACGACACCGTGCTTCCCCCTCCCACTGCTGCGCAGCTACGGGATGCACGGATCGTGATTGGCGCCGAGCTGAGGCTGTGCTGGCCAGAGCAGCAACTGCGTCATCCCGGGCGCGCGCAGCGCGACCCGGGACCCAGGCGCGGCGACGGGGCGCGCGTCCCCTGGGTCCCGGCTCTGCGCGCCGCTGCGCGGCGCTCCGTCCGGGATGACTAGAGATGGGCGCGCGGCAGCGTTCGCCGCGATTGCCGCGGGCTGACCTGAGCGGCATGTGTGAACGCCGTAGGCGTCAGCATGGGGGTCGGGGTGGGGCTGCTTCGCCGCCGGCGGCGCGGCGTGAAAGCGAGGACGAGCATGCGCGCGGTCTGGATGCGGGCCTTCGGGCCGGCGGAGAGCCACAAGGTCGAGGACGTGCCGTCTCCGGTGCCGGGTCCCGGCCAGGTGCTCATCGACGTCCAGGCGATGGGCGTCAACTTCCCCGACCTCCTGGTGGTCGAGGGCAAGTACCAGGTGAAGCCGCCCCTGCCGGCGTCGCCGGGCAAGGAGGGGGCGGGCGTCGTCGCCGCGGTCGGTCCGGGCGTGACGACGACCAAGGTCGGCGACCGCGTGGCGTTCCAGGTCGAGCACGGCGCCTTCGCCGAGCAGGCGCTGGCGCCTGAGGGCATGGTCTTCGTGCTGCCGGAGGGGCTCGATTTCCCGCAGGCGGCGGCGCTCGGCCTGGTCTCGCTCACGGCGTTCTTCGCGCTGCAGCGGCATGCGCGGCTGCAGCCGGGCGAGCGGGTCTTCGTGCCCGGAGCGGCGGGCGGCGTCGGGCTGGCGACGCTGCAGATCGCCAGGGCGCTCGGCGGCGTGCCGATCGCGGGCGTGCGCCACGGCGCGCAGCATGCGCTGGTGCGCGCGCATGGCGCCGAGGCGGTGGTCGATCTTTCCGTGCCCGACCTCAAGGACGGCCTGCGCGACCAGCTGCGCAAGGTCACGGGCGGCCATGGCGCCGACGTGGTCGTCGACGCGGTCGGCGGCGACGTGTTCGACGCGGCTCTGCGCGCCTTGGCCTGGCACGGCCGCATGGTCTCGATCGGCTACGCGTCCGGCCGCATCCCCAGCGTCCAGGCCAACTACCTCCTCCTCAAGAACCTGTTCGTCAGCGGGCTGATGTGGACGGACTACCGCGACCGCGAGCCGGAAAGCGTCCGCGCCGCGCATGCGCAGATCCTGGACTGGTGGCGCGCGCGCAAGCTCAGGATGCCGATCATGGCAAGTTTCCCCCTGTCGCGCTTCCACGAGGCGCTGGCGGCACTGCGCGCCGGCCGGGTACAAGGCAAGATCGTGCTCACGCGCGGCTAGGGCGCCTCTCGGTCGCCCGCGCGCAACCCGACGGAGACCCATCATGACGGCGCTCCCGACCGATGCCGTCGTTGCCGTGATCGGCGCCGGCACCATGGGCAGCGGCATCGCGCAGGTGGCGGCGCAGGCCGGTCACCAGGTGCTGCTGCACGACGAGCGCGCCGGCGCCGCGGAGCAAGCGATCGCCCAGACCGGCAAGGCGCTCGACGGCCTCGTCGCCAAGGGCAAGATCAAGGCCGAGCAGCGCCAGGCGATCATCGACCGGCTGCGCCCTGCGGCGGCGCTGAAGGACCTGTCGGCAGCGGGCCTGGTGATCGAGGCGGTGGTCGAGGACCTCGCCGTCAAGCAGGCGCTGTTCGCCGACCTCGAATCGATCACGGCGCCCGGCGCCATCCTGGCCACCAACACGTCCTCGCTGTCGATCGGCGCTATCGGCCGCAACCTGAAGGCGCCCGGCCGCTTCCTCGGCATGCACTTCTTCAACCCGGCGCCGATCCTGCCTCTCGTCGAGGTGGTGAGCGGGCTGGCCACGGACCCGGCGGCGGCGGCGACGGTGCACGACACGGCGGCAGCCTGGGGCAAGACGCCGGTCCATGCCAAGTCCACCCCGGGCTTCATCGTCAATCGCTGCGCCAGGCCGTTCTATGCCGAGGCGTTGCGGCTGCTCGGCGAGGGCGCTGCCGACCCGGCGACGATCGATGCCGCGATGCGCGAGTCCGGCGGCTTCAGGATGGGGCCGTGCGAGCTCATGGACCTGATCGGCCACGACGTGAACTTCGCGGTGACGCGCTCGGTGCACGCGGCGTTCTTCGGCGACCCGCGCTACGCGCCCTCGGTGCTGCAGCAGGAGCTCGTCGAGAGCGGCCGGCTCGGCAAGAAGTCCGGGCGCGGCTTCTACGACTACGCCAAGGACGCGCCGCCGCCCGATCCCCGCACCGCAGGCCAGGCTCCGCGCCCGCGCCGCGTCGCCGTGCGCGGCGACCTGGGCGCCGCCCAGGGCCTGGTCGGGCGCATCGAGAAGAGCGGCTTGCCGCTCACGCGCATCGAGACCAAGGACCACCGCGCCGCGATCATCGTTGACGGCGCCGTGCTGCGGCTCACCGACGGCCTGCCGGCGACGCTGCGCGG
>JAEULF010000404.1 GCA_016793965.1 Alphaproteobacteria bacterium
GGCGCACGACCTCGTCGCCAAGGCGGACGCGCTCGGCGAGCGGCTGCAGGAGGAGTGCCGCTCGCTGATCAACCATCCGCTGGTCGGCGACGTGCGCGGCGCCGGCCTGATGGCCGGCATCGAGATCGTCGCGGACAAGGGGTCGCGCGCGAGCTTCCCGCGCGCCCGCCGCGTCGCCGAACGGGTCGCGGCGTCGGCCTTCGCGCGCGGCGTCTGGCTGCTCGCGGGCGTCGGCGGCCAGGCCGACGGGCGCGGCGACATGCTGGTGCTCGGCCCGCCGCTCGTCGCGACGCCGGACGACCTGAGGCTGGCGGTCGATGTCATCGCCGCAGCGCTCGACGAGGCGCGCGGCGCGCTTGCGGACTGACGGCGGCGGTCAGTTGCCAGCCTTGCCGCCCGGCTTGCCTCCTCCGTCGCCCTCGGACCGAACCATGACGCGCGCCGCGGCCACCAGCTCCTCGTAGCGCTGGAACGACGCCTTGGCGGCGGCGACGGCTCGCTTGCGCGCGGCATCGTCGCGCGCATGGCATGCCATGCGCGCGAGGGAATCAGCCTCTGCCAATCTTGTCTCGGCTTCCGCCAGCACGTCGGCGATCTTCACGGTCGGGCACTCCTTCTGCGTCCCGCCATTCCGTCACGACCATGTGACCCCAGGCGCGCGACGCCGCGTTGACCTGCGTCAATCCGACAGTGCAGCTTGGCAGGAGCGGCAGGAGCGGCGATTGCGCCGACCCTGGCCAGCCGGGAGCCGAGGGCATGACATTCGCCGATCGCATCGCCGACGCGCTCGCCGTGCTCGGCGCCTATTCCGACGGGCTGGCGAGCTGGGTGCAGTACTGGATGCTGTTCATGACCGTGGTGCTGAACGTAAGCCTCGCTTTCGTGCCCTGGCGGGTCGAAGCGCGCTGGGTGCTGGCGACGGCTTTCTTCACGCCGATCGTCGCTGTGCTGTTCGTCGTGCTGGGAGGAAAGCATTACGTCGGCGGCTTCGCCCAGGTCGTGTTGTGGACGCCGCTGGCGCTCTACCTGCTGGCGCGCCGGCAGAGCCTGGCGCCGCCGCTGGGCGCCGCGCCGGCCGCGCGACCCGACTCCGACGCCGCTCGCATGCTGCTCGGGCGCACGGCGCTCGGCCGCCTGGCGCGCAGCCGCGCTTACGATGCCGCCTACCGCGCGTGGCTCACCCTCGTCCTGGCGATCGTGCTGGTCTCACTCGGCTTCGACTGGACCAACGTGCTGAAGCGGCTCGCGGGCTGAGCGCTTCGCCTCGAAGCGCCGGATGCCGGCCTCGACGAAGGCGGCGATCGCGTCAGGCAGGTCGCCGCGCGCCCGGGCGAGCGACCGGCGCACGCGCTCGACCGGGAAGCGGCCGTCCGCGACCAGGATCGGCGTGCCCTTGTGGCGATCGCCCGCGCGCGCTTCGCCGTCGTCGACGGCCATGTGCCAGTCCCCGTTCTGCGGCCGGCACGACAAGGCCCGCTCGCCCTTGCGCTTGTCGTAGCAGAGCTCGAAGCCGATCGGCGCGCCATCGGCGTCGCACCAGACGATCAGGTCGATGTCGAGCGAGGCGAACCAGCGCCGCCGCGGCTCTCCCGGGACCTGGCGGACGGCGACCAGCTCGACCAGGGGATCGCTGGCGCCGTCGGCGAAAGCGAGCCCGTCCATGGTCTTGACGTAACGCGGCGCATCCATGGCGACGACCTCCTTCGTCCCGCCACCCAGGCACAGCATGCGGGCGAATCCGCGCCGCGGCGAGTGACGGCGGTCAACCGCCGCGGCAGCGGCCCGGCTGCCGCCCCTCACCCGCCAGCCAGCGCCTTGTCCCAGCGCCGCTGCATTTCGGCGGGGCTGACCGTCTCGACGCGGCTGGCGAGCTGCCAGGAATAGCCGAACGGGTCGGCCAGGGTTCCCGTGCGGTCGCCGAAGAACTCCAGCTTCACCGCGCGCAGCACCGTGGCGCCGGCGGCGACGGCGCGCGCCACCGCCGCGTCGACGTCGGGCACGTAGAGATGCAGCTTGACCGGGCAGCCGCCGACGCTGGGCGGGGCGAGCGCGCCGAAATCCGGGTACTCGTCGGCCAGCATCACGAGCGCGCCGGCGATGCGGATCTCGGCATGGCCGACCTTGCCCGAGGGCTCGGTCAGCCGGAAATCCTCCGTCGCCCCGAAGGCGCGCGCGTAGAAGGCGAGCGCCGCCGCCGCGTCCTTGACGATCAGGTAGGGCGTCAGCGCGCCCTGCCCCGGCGGCACCGGTGCGACGGGCTGGGGCTCGGCGGGCCTCGTTCCGGCGGTCGACATGCGATGCCTCGTCCTGCTATTATTTACGTGACGTCATGTAACGTAAATGGCCGCGGGCGTCAAGCCGGCCAGGGGGCGCTGGCCGAGGGTGCCGGCGGGAGACGCGCAGGCAATGGCGGACGAAGCACGGCGCGGCCGGCCGCGCGACGCGGCGGCCCGGCGCAAGGTGCTGGCGGCGGCGCGCAAGCTGCTCGAGCGCGGCGGCCTGCCGGCCGTGACCATCGAGGCGGTGGCGCTGGTCGCCGGCGTCAGCCGGCCGACCATCTACCGGTCCTGGCCCAATGCCCAGGCCGTCGCCATGGCCGCGCTGATGGCGGCGCCGGAGAGCGCGGCGGCGCAGCCGGCGGCGCAACCGGCAGCGGCGGACCGCGCCGGCGCGCTCGACGCGCTGCGCCGCCACCTGCACGGCGTGGTCGCCGCCGTCGCGACGCGCGCCGGGCGCAGCGCCGCGGCGCTGGTCGCCGCCGCCGATTCCGACAGCGAGCTCGCCAAGGCCTTCCGCCACAGCGTCATCCTGAAGAGCCGCAGCGAGGGCCGCGCGCTCCTTGAGCGCGCCGTCGCGGACGGCGCCGTGCGCGCCGACATCGACATGGAGACGGCGCTCGACCTGCTCTACGCGCCGCTCTTCTTCCGCCTGCTGCTCGGCCACCAGCCGCTCGACGCCGCCTTCGCCGACGCGCTGCTGGCGCAGGCTCTGGCCGGGCTCGGCCGGCGCTAGGCGCGCGGCGCTTCGACGTTGCAGGCCACGCGCCGGCAGGTTATGAGGGCGCGCCGGGACGGAAGCGGACTCCCGGCGTCCCGAAGACGGCTCGCCGTCCAAGCTCCGCGCCACCTCGTGCCGCCATGCCGCACGGGCCGAGGGCGCCGCAGCTTCGGGACCATCCCGCACGCTCCCGTCCCCGTCCCGCACCGGCGGCACGCCTCGACTTGGAGGCCTGCCCGATGACTGCCCGCTCGACGAACCATGTCGTGCTGCCGATCCCGTTCAAGCCGCACCGCCTCGACGGCCTGAGCGCGCGGCTCCTGGAGAGCCACTACGAGAACAACTACGGCGGCGCCGTCCGCCGCCTCAACGCCATCGAGGCCAGGCTCGCCGCGCTCGACCCGGCGACGGCGCCGGGCTTCGAGCTCAACGGCCTGAAGCGCGAGCAGTCGATCGCCGCCGGCTCGATGATCCTGCACGAGGCCTATTTCGACGCGCTCGGCGAGCAGGGCAGCGGCAGCGGCGGCGACCCCGGCGGCGATGCCGCGCGCGACGCCCTGGCCGCGGCGATCGAGGCCAGCTTCGGCGCGCTGGCGCGCTGGCGCGCCGAGTTCGGCGCCATGGGCAAGGCGCTCGCCGGCGGCTCGGGCTGGGTCGTCCTCGCCTGGTCTGCCCGGTCGCAGCGCCTGGTCAACCACTGGGCCGCCGATCATGCGCACGGCCTCCCCGGCGGCCAGCCCGTCCTGGCGCTGGACATGTACGAGCACGCCTATCACATGGACTTCGGCGCCAGGGCGGCCGACTACGTCGACACCTTCATGCGCAACATCGCGTGGCAGCGCCCGGCGGCGCGCCTGCACGCGGCGCGAGCCGTCCCCGCCTCTCCTGCGCCCCACGCGGCGGCCGACGCCGGGCGCGAGGTCGGCGTCGCAGCGCTGCGCAGCGCGCTCGACGACGCGACGGCAGCCCCGCTCGTGCTCGACGTGCGCCTCCCCGACGACCGACAGCGCTCGGGCCAGCGCCTGCCCGGCACGGATTGGCGCGACCCGCAGCAGGTCGAGGCCTGGGCCGCGGCGCTGCCGCGCGACCGCGAGGTCGTCGTCTACTGCATGTACGGGTTCTGGGTCAGCCAGGATGCCGCCTCCGCGCTGCGCAAGGCAGGGGTCAAGGCTCGATCGCTGCAAGGCGGCATCGCGTCCTGGCGCGCCATGGGTTGGCCGACGCAGCCGATCGCGCCATGCTAGGGGGAAAGCCGCCGCGGGATGCCGCGGCAGTCCCTCGCACCGGACAGACGGGAGCCATTCGCATGCGCAGGCACAAGATCGCGTCCATCCCCGGCGACGGCATCGGCACGGAGGTGATCGCCGCCGGGCTGCAGGCGCTCGACGCCTGCGCGCGGCGCGACGGCGGCTTCGCGCTCGACGTGACGGCGTTCGACTGGGGCTCGGACTACTACAAGAGGCACGGCACGATGATGCCGGCCGACGGGCTGGCGACGCTCAGGCCCTTCGACGCCATCTACTTCGGCGCGGTCGGCGCGCCCGACGTGCCGGACCACGTCACGCTCTGGGGCTTGCGCCTGGCCATCTGCCAGCCCTTCGACCAGTACGCCAACGTCCGCCCGACCCGCATCCTGCCGGGGATTTCCAGCCCGCTCGCCGGCGTGACGGCGAAGGACCTCGACTGGGTCATCGTGCGCGAGAACTCCGAGGGCGAGTACGCCGGCCAGGGCGGCCGCTCGCACAAGGGCCTGCCCGAGGAGGTCGCGACCGAGGTGTCGATCTTCACCCGCGCCGGGGTGGCGCGCATCATGCGCTTCGCTTTCGCGCTCGCCCGCACGCGGCCGCGGAAGCTGCTGACCGTCGTCACCAAGTCGAACGCGCAGCGCCACGGCATGGTGCTGTGGGACGAGATCGCGGCCGAGGTGGCGGCCGAGTTCCCGGACGTGCGCTGGGACAAGATGCTGGTCGACGCCATGACCATCCGCATGACGCTGAAGCCGGCCTCGCTCGACACCATCGTCGCGACCAACCTGCACGCTGACATCCTGTCCGACCTGGCGGCGGCCCTTGCGGGTTCGATCGGCGTGGCGCCGACCGCGAACCTGAACCCCGAGCGCCGGTTCCCCTCGATGTTCGAGCCGATCCACGGCTCGGCCTTCGACATCACGGGCAAGGGCATCGCCAACCCGGTCGCCACCTTCTGGTCCGGCGCCATGCTGCTGGAGCACCTGGGCGAGGCGGCGGCGGCCAAGCGCCTGATGCGCGCCATCGAGCGCGTCACCGCCGACAAGGCGAACCACACGCCAGACCTCGGCGGCACGGCGACGACCAAGGCCGTGACGGACGCGCTGCTGCGCGCGATCGCGGCGGAGAACCTGTAGGGATACCGGACTCGGCGCCAGGCTTTGACATGGATTGGATGGAGACGCATATCATGGCCGATCGGAGGAGGCCGCCGCGATGCACGTCTCGCTGACCCCGAAACTCGAAGAGCTGGTGCGCGAGAAGGTCGAGTCCGGCCTCTACGACAATGCCAGCGAGGTCATTCGCGAGGCGCTGCGGCTGATGCAGGAGCATGAGGAGCTGCGCCGCCTCAAGCTGGAACGGCTGCGCGCCGCCCTGGCGACGGGCGAGTCAGACGTTGCAGCGGGACGCGTGACCGTCCTGGACGGCGAGGACGAGATCGCGGATTTCTTCGCCCGTCCATGAAGCGCCTTGCCGTCTCGGCGGCTGCGCGAGATGCCGGTCCCGTGATCGAGATCGTCCGCGTCCTGCATGAGCGCATGGACCTGCGCCGACAACTCGGCCGGGGAGAGCCCTGACCCGGGCCACGGCCCCATGCCGCGTCGTCATCGAGGACCAGCGCGTCCGGGGTCGAGCGCGCCGCGCGCCGGCCTCGGCCTGGAAGCGATCGCAAAATGGCGCCAGCTGCGCGCCATCGCGGCGGAGAGCCTGCGGGGCAGCGTGCGGCGAATCGGCGGCGGGAACCGGCCGCTGCGGCC
>JAEULF010000406.1 GCA_016793965.1 Alphaproteobacteria bacterium
TGCCCCGCCAGCACGACCTCGCCGCGATCCATGACGACGTAGCTGTCGGCCAGCGCGCGCGCGAAGTCGAAGTACTGCTCGACCAGCAGGATCGCCATGTCGCCGCGCTGGGCCAAGTGGCGCAGCACGCGGCCGATGTCCGCCGCTACTTGACCGTCTGAGCCGGCGCGCTGCCCGCCGCGTCCCGCCGCCGGCGCAGCGCCCCCGAGGCCAGCGCCACGCCGCCGGCCGTGACGGCGAGCGCGGCGCCGGTCGCGAAGGCGATCGGCTCGCCGAGCAGCGCCCAGCCGCCGAGTGCCGACATGACCGGGACCAGCGCGCCATACGCAGCCGCCCGGCTGGCGCCGAGCAGCGCCACCGCCGCGGCGAAGGTCCACAAGCCGCAGACCCCGGCGACGAGCCCCTGCATGGCGACCTGAAGCGCGATGTCCTGCCAGGGCGCCGTGGCGATGCGGCCGGTGCCCCAGAGGTGCCAGGCGAGGAGCCAGGCAGGGACTGCCAGGAGCGCCGACCAGGCGTTGACCAGCGCCGCTCCCTGCCAGGGCGTCAGCCCGCTGCCGCGGAAGGCGACGGTGAAGACGGCCCAGAGGAACGCCGCGCCGAGGAAGAGCAGGTCGCCGCGCCAGGCGCCCGGCGGCGCCGCGGCGAAGGCGCCTGACCCGAGCGCCGCGATGCCGGCGACGATCAGCGCGAATCCGGCCAGGCGCGCCGGCGCGTAGCGCTCGCGCAGGACGAGCGCCGCCAGCAGCGCCACGAAGAGCGGCATGGCGCCGGGCAGCATGGCGCCCATATGCGCGGCCGGCGCCCATTGCGCCCCGGCGATCACCGTCAGGCCGAAGGGCAGACCGCCGCCGAGGACGAGCAGCGCGGTGCGGCCGGCGCCGGCTTGGCGCGGCAGGAGGCCGGTGCGCAGCCAGATCGGCGCCAGGATGACGGCCGGGATCGTGAAGCGGAGCAGCGCCAGGTCGATCGGGGCGAGGGTGGTCGTCGCGCCGAGCCGCGTCGCGACATGCCAGGCCGCGCCGATCAGGCAGGCGGCGAGAGCGGCGGCGATGCCGCGGGCCGTGGGTCCGATCATGCGGCACTCTCGCCCGGCAGGCCGGACCTGTCCCGGCGATTCCGCGCCGACCTCCCCTGCGCTCAGGCGGCCTTGCCTTGCAGCACGCGCCGGCACCAGTCCGCGCGCTCGACCAGCGCTGCCTCCAGCCGGCCGACGATCGGATGCGACAGCCCGTCCTTGCGGGCGCCGTCGCAGACGATCCGCGCCTGCTCCGGCAGCGCCGCCGCGAGGGCGAGCGCCCGGTCGGCCGTCGCGTCGGGATCGAGGTCCAGCTCGGCCGCCTGCTTGCGCCACTGGCGCGGCCCGATGTCGCGCAGCCGGTAGGTGCCACCGACCTTCATCGACAGCTTGAGGCGATGCTGGTCTAGGCTCGGGTAGGGCAGCGCGCTCCCGACATCGTAGAGCGGTGCAAGCCGCACCTTGCCGCCGGCGTCATGGAGCAAAGCGAAGTTCTTGGCATGCGCGTCCGTGCCGCCGATGAGCCAGTTGAAGGCAAGCGCGTCGAGGAAGGTCGCGACGTCCTCATCAGGCTTTCCCGAATGCGCCCGCAGCAGCGTCGCGACATGGCGCGCGGAAGGGCCGCCGTCGCTCTGGTACTTCAGCCGCGGATGGAGCCCGAGCGCCTGGCAGAGATCCTCCTGATGGCGGCGCAGGATCGGCTCCGTCCGCGCGAGGCCCGCCAGGCTCTGAGCGCGAACGCCGTCCCCGGCTGCGGCGGCCTCGGCGGCGAGCGTCGCCGTGACGAGCCGATCGAACCGCTCGACGACGATCGCGGTCTCGTCCTCGAAGCGCATGACCTCCGTGCCGGCCGTCGGCAGCCCGAGGGCGCGGGCGAGCGCCATGCAGAGATGCTCGTTCTCGACATGGCCGTCGAAGCCCGGGACGGGCGGCTTCAGGATGTGGGTCGTCGGAGTCCGGCCTGCCGGCACGCCCCAGCGTCCGCCCTCGCGCAGCAGCGCAGTCTTCCGCTGCGCGCCGGCCAGGCTGAACTGCCCGTGGTCGCCCGGCAGGCGCCAGGCGCCGCGATCCTGCCGCAGGGCGCGCAGGCGCCGTGCGACGTCCGCGTCGTCGATCCAGGCGTTGTCACGCTGCTGCTCGGCCTGCAGGGCCGCGACCCGCTCCGGCCGCGCGAGTTGCACCGCGCCGGCGCAATCCTCCCCGACATGCGCCAGGAGGCCGAACGCGTTCAGCGGCGACACGTGAAATGCCCGCGACCACGCCGCGATGACCTGGCCGTCGTCCGGCAGCAGGTTCCAGAGGAACGCGTCGACGACCGCGTGCCGGTGGTCGGGGCGTGACAGCGGCATCGACAGGGACAGGGGCACGGCCCCGGCAAGCGACCTCCATGCGCGGTCGTAGGCGAAGGCCAGACTTCCGTCCCGGTCCTGCATGATCCGGCCGATCTCGCGCCCGGCGAGGATCGCCACCAGCGTCCGCTCGGTCATCGCGGCTTGCCGCGCGCCCGGTCGAGCAAGTCGTCGAGACCGAAATGCGCGCTGAAACCGGGAGCGTAGGGCATGGGTGCGACCTCCGCCGACGGCGCCCGGCGTAGCACGCCCGCCGGCATGCGCCGGCGCGCCGCGGCCTCGAGCCTGACGCCGAGCGCCTGCAGCGTCCGCAGCACCAGCCCGATCTCGGCGCGCGGCTTGCCGCGCTCGACCTCGACCAGCCATTGCCGGCTGACCCCGACCTGGGCGGCCAAGGCGCCCTGGCTGAGGCGCAACGCCTGCCGCCGCTTGCGGATCAGGCTGCCGAGATCCGCCGCGTCATCGATCCGCATCCTGCTCCTCCCGGCGGAAGGCCTGGCGGCCCGACCGGGAGGAAGCATAGGCCTGTCGCCGGACGGCGACAAGGTCCTGTCGCCGTTCGCTGACAGGCACCTGTCGCCGTCCGGCGACAGGCCGAGGCCCGCCGTCAGCCCTTCAGCACGTAGCCGTAGCGCAGGTTGCTCGGCTCCGGCCCCTCGCGCAGGTATTGCGCCTTGAGCGCCGCCACCTTGTCGCCCTCGAGCCCGGCGCGCTTGGCGTCGTACTTGTACATCTTGGCCGAGTTGGCGCCGAAGATCGCCGCCTTGACCGGGCCGTCGGCAGGGCCGAGCGGCGCGAAGCCGTATTTCCGCTGCATGTCCTCGGGGATCTCCAGCCGGCGCAGCGCCTCGATCTGCCATTGCGGCGCGCCGGTCCACACCGCGTCGGTGCCCCAGACCACGTGGTCGGCGCCCATGCCCTTGACCAGCATGCCCATCAGCGCAGCGCAGAGCCGCGGCTCGACCACCGTCGTCTGGGCGAAGATCTGGCCGAGATCGGCGTAGACGTTGCTGACGCCGAACTTGGCCGGGATCTCGGCGAGGTCGCTCGTCCACTCCACGCGGCCGGTCTCCTCGAACTGCTTGAGGCCGGAGCCGGCGTTGGCGCCGGACCCCCAGCGATAGGCAGCGTGGTAGATGACGAAGTTGATCTGCGGCCAGTCCTTCGCCGCCTTGCCGACGTCATCCACGGTCGCATGCGGCGTGAGATGCGGGAACTGCTGCTCGACCGAGGGCGGGTAGAGGCCCTTGTGCACGCAGACGATGTTGCTGCCGGCCTTCAAGAGCTTCTCGTAGAAGGGATAGACGAGCTTCTCGTCGTCCATCCGCCAGGGATGCCGGCTGAGCTGCTTGTTGGTGTTGTCGCCGACCGTGTAGCCCTTCCAGGAGTCCGGCTTGAGCGTGGCGAGCGCGCGGTCGACGTCGTCGAGCCAGCCCGGCATGCCCGGCATGAAGATGGCGTGCGACAGGCAGCGCCGCGACCCCGCCGCCTTGTTCACGGTCTCGCGCGCGGCGTGCTTCATCTCGTTGGTCAGGAACCAGTCGCGCGGCTCCTCCGAGCCCG
>JAEULF010000427.1 GCA_016793965.1 Alphaproteobacteria bacterium
GTTCCCGCGCGCCAGCCATGCCGACGATGCCGTGTTCGAGGCGGCGGCCAAGCGCGCCAACGCGCTGGTGCACGAGATCGCGCACGGTCTCGGCGGCAGCATAGCGGCCGAGCACGGCGTCGGCGCCAGCCTGCGCGACCGGCTGCCGGCCTTCAAGGCGCCGATCGAGATCGAGCTGATGCGCGGCATCAAGGCGCTGCTCGACCCGCTGGGCCTGATGAACCCCGGCAAGGTCGTCCCCGCGCCGCCCTCCTAGTCCTCGTCGCCGAGGCCGAGGTCGCGAGACCGGGCACGGGCGGATCCCCGCTCCTGCATCCTCAAGCCGCGAGCCCCGCCGCGTGGTGGCGCAGGTGGTCCGCCACGAAGGTCTGGATGAAGTAGTAGCCGTGGTCGTAGCCGGCATGCCGGCGCAGCGTCAGCGTGCGGTCGGCCGACTTGCACGCGGCCTCGAGCAGCTCGGGCTTGAGCTGCACGTCCAGGAACTTGTCGGCGAGCCCCTGGTCGACGAGCAGGTGAGGCCCGACGCGGCCGCCCTTGCGGATCAGCGCGCAGGAGTCATAGTCGGCCCAGCGCTCGCGATCGGCGCCGAGATAGGCCGAAAATGCCTTCTCGCCCCAGGGCACCAGGGACGGCGCGCAGATCGGCGCGAAGGCGGAGACCGTGCGGTAGCGGTCGGGGCGCCGCAACGCGCAGACGAGCGCGCCATGCCCTCCCATCGAGTGGCCGAAGATGCCCTGACGGTCGGCGCGCGCGGGAAAGTGCGCGGCGACGAGCGCCGGCAGCTCCTCGGTCACGTAGCTGAACATCCGGTAGTGCGCGGACCACGGCGCTCGCGTCGCATCGACGTAGAAGCCCGCGCCGATGCCGAGATCCCAGGACTCCCGGTCGCCGGGCAGCGTCGCCGCGCGCGGGCTGGTGTCCGGCATGACCAGCATGAGGCCGAGCTCGGCCGCGACGCGCTGGGCGCCCGCCTTGATCGTGAAGGTCTCCTCGGTGCAGGTCAGCCCGGCGAGATAGGTGACGACGGGCACCCTGCCCGAGGACGCCTGCGGCGGCACGAAGACGGCGAACTGCATGGGCCCCGCCGTCGTCGCGGAGTCATGCCGGTAGAACCCCTGGCGGCCGCCGAAGCAGGCGTGCTCGGAGATGACGGTGAGCGCTGCCATCAATACGTCACCACGCTGCGGATCGATTTCCCCTGGCGCATGCAACGGAGACACTCCGTCGCTCGCCATCCTTCGCGCCGGCGCTGCGGTCTCCGGTCATCGGATCGAGCTTGGCCATGCGCATCAGGCGATGTCACGCAAGGCCTCGTCCAAGATCTTCTCGGGCACGCCGCGCCTCTTGAGCGCGTCGGCGAGGCGCTCGACCTGGCCCGGTGCGTACGCCTCCTCGTCACGGCGCAACCCTTCGCTGACATACGCCTTCAGCAGCGTCTGATAGCCGTTAAAGCCCCTGCGCGGCGCGATCGCTTTCAAGCTCTCGACCACGTCGACCGGGATGCGCAAGGTGATGCTGGTGACAGGCCGATCCTTGGCCAGCCGCTTCCTCAACGTCTCATTGAGCATAGAGACCCTCCTCGCGCGCATCGGCCGGCCTGGCGGAGACGATCCGGATGCTCTCGCCGTCACGCTCGACATGCACGACGAAGAGCAGCCTGCCCAACCTGTCGAACCCGATCGCCGCATCCCTCGCTTCGTCATCGCGCGTTGCGTCGGTCAGCACGAAGAGCGGGTCTCCGAAAACCGAGGCTGCGTCCTCGAAGCGCACGCCGTGCTTACGGAGGTTGGCTGCCGCCTTCGCGGTATTCCAGATGAAGTCGCTGCCGCCGATGCGACGCCGCTCGTCCATGGATGGCCAAGGTGCGCTGCCGTATTGGCAATGTCAATACAGCAAGGCATCCTGGCACCGCGAAGCCATCAGTACGTCACCACGCTGCGGATCGACTTCCCCTGACGCATCAGCTCGAAGCCCTCGTTGATGCGGTCGAGCGGCATGACGTGCGTGATCAGGTCGTCGATGTTGATCTTCCGGTCCATGTACCAGTCGACGATCCGCGGCACGTCGGTGCGGCCGCGCGCCCCGCCGAACGCCGTGCCCTGCCACTTCCGCCCGGTGACGAGCTGGAACGGGCGCGTCGCGATCTCCTGGCCCGCTCCCGCCACGCCGATGATCGTGCTGACGCCCCAGCCGCGGTGGCAGCACTCCAGCGCCTGGCGCATCAAGGTGGTGTTGCCGACGCACTCGAAGCTGTAGTCCGCGCCGCCGCCCGTCAGCTCGACGATATGCGCGACGACGTCGCCCTTGATCGCCTTCGGATTGACGAAATGCGTCAGGCCGAACTTGCGCGCCAGCGCCTCGCGCGCCGGGTTGATGTCGACGCCGACGATCATGCCGGCGCCGACCATGCGGGCACCCTGGACGACGTTGAGCCCGATGCCGCCGAGCCCGAACACCACGACGTTGGCGCCGGCCTCGACGCGCGCGGTGTTGATCACCGCGCCGATGCCCGTCGTGACGCCGCAGCCGATGTAGCAGACCTTCTCGAAAGGCGCGTCGGCACGGATCTTCGCCAGCGCGATCTCCGGCAGCACGGTGTAGTTGGCGAAGGTCGAGCAGCCCATGTAATGGTGCAGCCGCTTGCCCTTCAGCGAGAAGCGGCTGGTGCCGTCGGGCATCAGCCCCTTGCCCTGGGTGGCGCGGATCGACGTGCAGAGGTTCGTCTTGCGGCTCAGGCACGACTTGCACTGCCGGCATTCCGGGATATAGAGCGGGATGACGTGATCGCCCTTCTTCAAGGTCGTCACCCCCGCGCCGACATCGACGACGATGCCCGCGCCCTCGTGCCCGAGGATGGTCGGGAACAGGCCCTCCGGGTCGTCGCCCGACAGCGTGAACTCGTCGGTGTGGCAGATGCCCGTCGCCTTGACCTCGACGAGCACCTCGCCCTCCTTCGGGCCGTCGAGATCGACCTCCTCGACGGTCAGCGGCGCCTTGGCGGCATGGGCGACGGCTGCGCGAACCTTCATTGCTGGGCTCCTTGTTGCTGCGCCTGGGCGAGCGTCCGCCCCCATTCCGCGCGCAGCCAGCGCGCGCAGGCGACGTTCTGCTCGAAGATCGAATAGCCGTGCCCGGCGCCGTAGTCGACCGCCGGGATGTGCTCGCAGGAGATCTGGCGGATCGGGCTGCCGGCATCGCGCGCGTGGTGGCGCATCAGGTTGCGCAGCACGGCCTTCCACGGCTCCAGGTCGGCCTCGCGCCATTCCGCGACCCACTCGCCGGGCTTGGGCGGCGCGAAGGGCACCTGGATGCCGCGCCCGAAGCTGCCGTCGGGATGCCGGGCGCGGGTGTTGATCGGGTTGTTCGGGATCGCGGCTCGTGCATGCGCATGGTGCACACAGTTCGCGTCGATCCAGAGCTGCGTCACGCTGCCCGGCCGGTCGGGCTCCAGCACGACGATGCCGGCCTCGACGTCGGCGCGCATGCCCTGGACCTCCTGCTCGCGCGGATTGCCGATCTTGAAGATGACGTGGCTGTGGTCGAGCGTCATGAAGAACGGCACGCCGCGCGCCTCGACCAGCCGGGCGACCGTCGCGACGCGGCCGACATGCTCCGACCACATGTTGACATGCACCTCGAAGCACGGCGTCACGCCGTGGCGCATGCCGAAATCATGGGCGCGCAGGTAGAACTCGGCGACCTCCGCGTCGGTCAGCGCGTGGCCGTCGGCGTGGTCGGTCATCACCTGGACGTTGTGCACGCGCGAGCCGAGCAGCCGCGCCTTGACGATGTTGCGCTCGAACAGCGGCTCGTCGCGGCCGAGCGTGTAGAACCAGCCCGACGCGAGCACCGGCAGGTCGCAGGCCTCCGACGCCTTGAGCAGGTCGCGGAACTCCTCGTCCGGCGGCGAGCGGTCGAAGTAGTCGAACACGCCGGCGCCCTTCACCATGCGGACCTTGGTCGCGATGTCCGGGATGGAAGTGTCGGAATGGGTCGTGCCGCTCGCGGTGCATCCGAACAGCAGGTCGCCGGCCTTGCGCATCGCGGTCACGGCCGTGGCGCCGAGCCGGCGCCGCGCCGGCGCCACGATGCGGCGGCCACGATGCCGAGGAGAAGGGCGCCGATGCCGTCCGTCACCAGTCCCGGGAAGATCAGCAGGACGGCGCCGGCCAGGGTCACCGCGCGCTCCCACAGCCGCAGCGGGCAGGCCCAGTAGCCGATCAGCGCCACCGAGGCCGCGACGATCCCCAGCATCGTCGGGACGGCCGCGAGCAGCGTGTCCAGCGGGCTGCCCATGAGCAGCAGGCCCGGCTCGTAGACGAACATGAACGGCACGATCAGCGCCGGCAGCGCCACGCGCGTCGCCGAGAAGGCCACCTTCATGCCCGACTCCCCGGCGATGCCGCCGGCGACGTAGCAGGAGACGGCGGTCGGCGGGGTGAGGTCGGAGACGACGCCGAAGTAGAAGACGAAGAGATGCGCGGTGAGCAGCGGCACGCCCATCTTCGCCAGCGCCGGCGCCACCAGGATGGCGACGATCAGGTACGTGGCCGTCGTCGGCAGCCCGGTGCCCAGCAGGATCGCGGCGATCGCGGTCAGGCAGAGCAGGAGGAACAGCGAGCCGCCGGAGTAGCTGACGATCAGCGAGGTGAACTTGAGCCCGAGCCCGGTCAGGTCGGTGACGTTCATGACGATGCCGACGACCGCGCAGGCCGCGGCGATCATCACGGCGGCGCGCGAGGATTCGTCGAGCGCGTCGACCAGCTGGCGCAGGCGGATCCGCCGTCGCGCGAGCAGCTCGCGCAGCAGCCAGACCGGGAGGAAGGACGCGGCCGCCCAGGCGCCCGCCCGGCTCGGCGACACCTGGTCCACCATCAGAAGGTAGAGCAGGACGCCGACCGGCACCAGGAAGTGCCAGCCTGCCCTGAGCGTGGCGCCGACGCGCGGCAGCTCCTCGCGCCGCACGCCCTTCAGCCCGTGGCGCGCCGCCTCGAGATCGGCGGTGATGAAGAGCGAGACGAAGTAGAGGAGCGCCGGCAGCGCCGCCGCCTTGGCGATCTCGAAATAGGGCACGTTCAGCAGGTCGGCCATGATGAAGGCCGAGGCGCCCATGATCGGCGGCGTGATCTGGCCGCCGACCGAGGCCGCGGCCTCGAGCGCAGCGGCCATGCGCGGGGGATAGCCGCTGCGGATCATGGTCGGGATGGTGACGACGCCGACCGCCGCCGCGTTGGCCGGTCCGGTGCCGGTGATGGTCGCGAAGAGCGCGCTGGCGAAGACCGAGACCTTGGCGGAGGAGCCGCGCGCCGTCCCGATCAGCGCCTGGGCGAGGTCGATGAAGAAGTCGCCGCCTCCCATGCGCATCATGAAGGCGCCGAACAGCACGAAGACGTAGATGTAGGTGGCGCTCGCCCCGGTCGCCGTGCCGAACACCCCTTCCAGGCGTATGTACATGGACGAGATCACTTGGGCGTAGTCGAAGCCCGGGTGGCCGAGCATGCCGGGCAACCAGGGGCCGGCGAAGGCATAGAGGAAGAAGGCGAGCGCGACGGCCGCCAGCGACGGTCCGGCCGTGCGCCTCGTCGCCTCCAGCAGCAGCGCCACGGTCAGCGTGCCGAGGACGAGGTCGAGCTTGGTCGGATCGATGACGCGGAAGACCTCGGGCGCCGTGAACTCCACCGCCGCATAGGCCGTCACGACGATGCCGGCGAGCGCCGCGAGGCAGCGCGACGGCAGGTCCCAGCGCCCGGCTCCTTTCCAGGCCGGCGTGATCAGGAACAGCAGCGCCAGCGCGAAGCCGAGGTGCACGCCGCGCTGCACCATCGGCGAGTAGACGACGGTGAAGGCGGTGTAGAGGTGGAACACCGCCATGCCGACGGCGAGCGCTTTCGCCGCGGCGCCGGCGGCGCGCGCGAGCGCGCCGGCTCCCGGAGCCGCCGCCGTGTCGTGCGCAGTCATGGGGTGGCCTCGCTGGGCAGGTGCTGCATGGTCGTCGGAGCTCCGGCCGACCCGTCGCTTGCCATCCTTCGAGACGGGCCCTCCTCAGGATCAGGAGGGCGCTCAATCTCGGCCCTCATCCTGAGGAACGGACGCCCTTCGGCAGGCTCAGGGTGAGGGCCCGCGTCTCGATGGACGGGCAAGCGACGGATCAGCGCTCGCTCACTTCAGCAGCCCTTTCTCCTTCAAGTAGCGCTGCGTGCCCGGGTGCAGCGGGAAGCCGGGGAATCTCGCGGTGTTCTCGGCGGTCGAGGACTGCCCGGCCTTGAACGCGGCGACCAGCTCCGCGTGCTTGTCGCCGATCACCTTGGCGATCTGGTAGACGGTCTCCTCCGGGTAGTCCGCGCGCGTCGCGACGTAGATCCATTCCGTCAGGGTCGGCGTGTCCACCGCCTGGTCCTTGAGCGCGTTGGCGTAGACCGCCTTCTCGACGACATAGGGCGTGTACCACTGGTACTTCGCGCGGACCTTGGCGACGTCGGCCTCCGGGATCGGCAGCAGCCGCGCGCCCCGGGGATGGGTCGCGACGTCGGTGATCACCGGGCAGGGCAGCGGGCAGAGGAAGGTCATGCCGTCGAGCACGCCGTCCTTGTAGGCGTTGGTCATCTCGCCCTTGCCGATGTAGTCGATGCGGAAGTCGCTCTCCTTGTAGCCCCACTCCGCGATCATGCGCAGGAACAGGTTGGCCTCGCCGCCGGCCTTGATGCCGATCGCCAGGCGCTTGCCCTTCAGGTCGGCGAGGGACTTCGCCGGCGAATCCTTGGGCACGACGATATGGAAGGGAATGTTGAACATGGCGAAGAGCGTGCGGATTTTCGTCTTGGCCAGGCCCTCGGCGCCGAGCACCTGGCTCGCGTCGCCCGGCCCGGCGACGGCGACGTCGACGCTGCCGCGCTCCAGCAGCGCCACGTTCTCGACGGCGCCGCCCGAGCGCGCAGTCGCCTCCATGCCAGGGACGTACTTGTTGAGCAGCTGCGACAGCGCGGCGAAGTAGAGATAGGCCGTGCCGCCGGACGACGAGCCCGCCATCACGAGGCGCGTCTGCTGCGCCTGCGCCGGCAGCGCGGCGGCGGCGATCATGCCGCCGAGCGCCAGGGGAGCAATCGCGGTCGCAATCTTCGCTAGTCGCATGGTGTGGTCCCTCCCGCTTGTTGATCGGTTCTCGCTGTCAGTCCGCGGCGCCGGCGCGCGGCGCGCTCCCGGCCCGT
>JAEULF010000448.1 GCA_016793965.1 Alphaproteobacteria bacterium
GACGGCTCCATGGCGAAGCTCGCGGACAAGTGGTTCGGCATCAAGCCGGCGCCGGGCTCGGCCCTGGTCACCGTGCAGCCGGGCTACGGCATCCCCGGCATGCCTGGCTACGACCCGGCGCCGCACACGCCGAAGTGCAACTGAAGGCAACGCGCGGCCGCCCTCTCCCTGCCCTGAGGGGAGAGGGCGGCCGCGCGCGTCGCGCATGAGCACTCCCCTCGTCCTTGACGTCGCGGGGCTGCGCAAGTCGTTCGGCCCGGTCGAGGTCTTGAAGGGCGTCGATCTCAAGGTCGCCGCGCGCGAGCTGGTGTTCGTCATCGGCCCGTCGGGGTCGGGCAAGTCGACGCTGCTGCGCTGCCTCAACCGGCTGGAGGAGCCGAGCGACGGCTCGATCAAGCTCGACGGCCAGGACATCCTGGCGCCGGGCGTCGACCTGAACGCCATGCGGCGCAAGATCGGCATGGTGTTCCAGGCCTTCAACCTGTACCCGCACCTGACCGCGCTGGGGAACGTGACGCTGGCGCTGCGCAAGGTCTCCGGCAAGAGCCGCGCGGAGGCCGACGCGATCGGCACGGCGGCGCTGGCGCGCGTCGGCCTGGAAGAGAAGGCCGCCGCCTATCCGGGGGCGCTGTCCGGCGGGCAGCAGCAGCGCGTCGCCATCGCGCGGGCGCTGGCGCTGGAGCCGAAGGTCATGCTGTTCGACGAGCCGACCTCCGCCCTCGACCCGGAGCTGGTCGGCTCCGTCCTCAATGTCATGCGCGCGATGCGGGAGTCCGGCCAGACCATGGTCGTGGTGAGCCACGAGATGGCCTTCGCCCGCGCCGCCGCCGACCGCGTGCTGTTCATGGACCAGGGGCTCGTCGTCGAGCAGGGGACGCCGGCCGAGATCTTCGGCGCGCCGAAGAGCGAGCGGCTGAAGGCCTTCCTGCAGCGCCTGCGCCATGAGGAGGCGTGAGGTGGCAGGGGCGCAGGCGACGGCAACGATCGCGTACCCCCAGCGCTGCGTCGCCGCCTCTCCTCAATCGTCATCCCCGCGAGAGCGGAGATGCACCAGGCCGCTTCCGTGCCGGCCGACGATGGATCCCCGCTTTCGCGGCGATGGCAACAGAGACGGGATGCCGTCGCCCCGGCGGCCCCTCGCCCCATGACCGGCCTCGACCGCTTCCTCGACACCTTCGTCAACCTCGCGGTCATCGCGAAGTACTGGCCGATGGTGCTCGACGGGCTCGCGCTGACGATCGAGCTGGCGCTCGCCGTCGTCGCCGCGGGCCTGCCGCTCGGCCTGGCGCTGGCGCTGCTGCGCGCCCTCCAGGTCCGGCCGCTGACCTGGGCGATCGTCGCCTTCGCCGACATCCTGCGCGCCCTGCCGCCCATCGTCGTCGTCGTGCTGCTGTTCTTCGCGCTGCCGAGCGCCGGGCTGAAGCTCTCCGGCTACCAGGCGACCTGGCTGTCGCTGGCGCTGGTGCTGGCCGCCTTCGCCGAGGAGATCTTCTGGGCCGGCATCGTCGCCACGCCCAAGGGCCAGTGGGACGCCGCGCGCTCGACGGGCCTCGGGTTCGCGCAGGCGCTCGCCTGGGTGATCCTGCCGCAGGCGCTGCGCATGACCATCCCGCCGCTGACCAACCGCACCATCGCCGTGACCAAGGGGACGTCGCTCGGCGTCGTGGTCGGCGTGCAGGAGATCCTCACAGCGTCGCTGACCGCCATGGACTTCGCCGGCAACGCCTCGCCGCTGCTGCTCGGCTCGCTCGCCTACGTGCTCCTCTTCACGCCCGTCGTCTCGGCCAGCCGCTGGGTCGAGGGCCGCTTCGCCTGGAAGCGCTGAGGCGCCATGGACGAGATCCTGCAGTCCTTCTTCAACCTGGGCATCCTGGCGCGCACCTGGCCGTTCCTCGTCGACGGGCTGTGGACGACGCTGCTGCTCTGCCTGACGGTGATCCCCGTCGGGCTCGCCGGCGGCATCGGCGTGGCGCTGCTCAGCACGTCGCGCGCGCGCCTGCTGCGCTGGCCGCTGCTGGCGGCGGTCGACCTGTTCCGCAGCTTCCCGCCGCTCGTGCTGCTGATGCTGATCTACTCCGGCCTGCCCTTCGCCGGCGTCAACCTGCCGCCCTTCGCCGCCGTCGTGCTCGCCTTCCTGCTCAACAACGCGGCCTTCTACGGCGAGATCTTCCGCGCCGGGCTGGAGAGCGTCCCGGCGGGCCAGATGGAGGCCGCGCGCTCGACCGGCCTGACCAAGCTGCAGGCCATGCTCTGGGTCGTGCTGCCGCAAGCGACGCGCAACGTGGCGCCCGACCTCGTGTCGAACACGCTGGAGGTGGCGAAGCTGACGGCCATCGCGTCGGTGGTGGCTCTGCCGGAGCTGCTGCACGCCGCGCGCTCGGTCCAGTCGCTGACCTACAACGCCACGCCGCTCGTCGCCGCCGGGGCGATCTACCTGGCGCTGCTCTGGCCGCTGGTGCGGCTGCTGTCGCGCCTGGAGCACCGCATGCTGGCGAAGCGCTAGGCTTCGCCCTAGAATCGCCGGAGCAACGGGAGCAGCCCATGGCCGCCGATACGCCTGACCGCATCATCGTCATCAACCCGAACTCGACCGAGGCCGTCACCCAGGGCATCGACAAGGCGATGCAACCGCTGCGCCGCAAGGACGGCACGCAGATCGAGTGCGTGACCTTGAAGGAGGGGCCGCCGGGCATCGAGACGCAGGCGCATGTCGACGGCGTCGTGGCGCCCTTGGTGGCGCAGGTCCGCGCGCGCGACAACGACGCCGCGGCCTTCGTCATCGCCTGCTTCTCCGACCCCGGCATCCACCAGGCGCGCGAGGCGACGCGCAAGCCCGTCCTCGGCATCGCCGAATGCGGCATCATGGCGGCGACCATGCTGGGCGACCGCTTCGGCATCATCGCCATCAAGAACCGCTCGATTCCCCGCCACATGCGCTACGTCCGCGCGCTCGGCCTGGAGAGCCGCTGCGCCGGCGACCTGGCGATCGACCTCTCCGTCGTCGAGCTGTCCGACGAGGGCCGCACCTACGGCCGCATGGTCGAGGTCGGCCAGCGTCTCAGGGACGAGCGCGACGCCGGCGTCATCGTCATGGGCTGCGCCGGCATGGCGCGCTACCGCGACCGGCTCGAGGACGCGATCGGCATCCCCGTCGTCGAGCCGAGCCAGGCCGCGGCGGCGATGGCGCTGGGATTGTCGCGGCTGAGCTGGACGGGGAAGCGGACGTCGTAGCAGCCGGCTAGCCCAGGCCGTCGCCCGTCTATTCCTCCGCGCGTTGCACGTTTGACGTATAGCCTGCGGCACCATAGGCTCGGTGATCGATGATCAGGTCGTTCCGTGATCGCGACACCGAGCGGCTCTGGATGGGCGCTTCCGTCCGCCGGTTCGGCAGCATCGAGAAGCAGGCCCTGCGCAAGCTCGACATGCTGCACCAGGCGCGCGACATGCGGGACTTGCGGGCGCCGCCGGCGAACCGGCTCGAGGCCCTGTCCGGGGACCGTCGCGGTCAGCATTCGATCCGCATCAACGACCAATGGCGCATCTGCTTCGTCTGGACGAGAGAGGGACCGGAGGATGTCGAGATCGTCGACTACCACTAGGGGTGCCGCTCTGCCCGACCGCGTCACCACCCACCCGGGCGAGGTGCTGGCCGAGGAATTCCTGGCGCCGCTCGGCCTCTCGGCGAACGCGCTGGCCATCGCGCTCCGCGTGCCGGCGACGCGCATCGGCGCCATCGTCAAGGGCCAACGGTCCGTGACGGCCGACACCGCCTTGAGGCTGGCGCGCTTCCTCGGCACCAGCCCGGAGTTCTGGGTGAACCTCCAGGCCATGCACGACTTGACCAAGGCGAGGCTGGAGAGCGGCCGGACGATCGACCGGGACGTTCGCCCGCACGCTGCGTGAGGTTGGCGGTCCCCCCTACCCCTTCATCACCTCTTCCGCCGGCTTCCGATCCAGGCGGAAGCGGTCGCCGAGCCGCGCGTACCATGGGCCGTAGAGCCTGCCGACGGACTTGTAGCGCTGCGGGTCGACATTGAGCCTGTCGTCGAGGATGCCGTCGCGCGCGTGCAGCGCCACGATCGTGCCGAGCATGAGATCGCGGCCGCCGGGCAGCACGACGATCTGCATCAGCCGGCACTCCAGGCTGACCGGCGCCTCGGCCAGCCGCGGCTGGTCGATGACGGCGCAGGGCGCGGCCGTCAGCCCCGCATAGGGCAGCTCGCTCACATGCGGCGGCAGCTCGGTGGCGCAGATGTTCATCGCAGCCGCGATCGCCTCATCGACCAGGTTGACGACGAAGCAGCCGGTCTCGCGGATGTTTCGCGCAGTGTCCTTCGGGCTGCCGTCCTCGCGCCCGTCGATGCCGAGCGCCAGGACGGCCGGGTCCTCGCTGAACACGTTGAAGAACGAGAACGGCGCCGCGTTGACGACGCCGTCGCGCCCCCGCGTCGAGACCAGCGCGATCGGCCGCGGCGTGACGAGGCCGACGAGGAGCTTGTAGCGCTGCTCCGGCGGCGTCTTGGCGAAGTCGAAGAGCATGGTGCAGTCGCTCCCTGCCCCGTCATCCCGGGCGAAGCGCAGCGGCGACCCGGGACCCAGGGCGAGCGACGCGGCACGCGCTCTGGGACCCGGCTCTGCGCGCCGCTGCGCGGCGCTCCGGCCGGGATGACGGCGCTAGCCCTCAATCATCCCCCGCCGCCTCCGCGGGCTTCTCCGCCCCCGTGCGCTCGGTGATCAGCTTGTAGTGCTCGATGCGGCGGTGGGCGGCGAAGTTGAAGACGTTGCGCTTCAGGTTGTCGCCGAAGTCGAGGTCGGTCGGGGCGGTGATCAGCTCGTCGCCCTCGGTCATCGCCTCGGCGGCGATCTCGCCGGTCGGCGCCACGATCAGCGAGCCGCCGAACAGCTTGAAACCGTCCTCGCGCCCGGCCTTCGCGGTCGCGACGACCCAGCAGGCGTTCTGGTAGGCGCCGGCCTGGCAGGAGAGCCGGTGGTGGAACATGCGCAGGTGCAGGGGCTCGTCGAAGTGCATGTTGGTGTCCGGCGTGTTGAACCCCAGCATGATCATCTCGGCGCCCTGCAGGCCCATGACGCGGTAGGTCTCGGGCCAGCGCCGGTCGTTGCAGATCGCCATGCCGAAGGTGCCGCCGTGCCAG
>JAEULF010000450.1 GCA_016793965.1 Alphaproteobacteria bacterium
ACAACCTGTTCGGCGCCGCCGGCGAGCCGGCGCCCTGGCTCGACTGGGAAGCGCTCGTCGCCGCCGATCCGGACGTGCTGGTCGTCGCGCCCTGCGGCTTCGACCTCGCGCGGACCCGCGCGGAAGCGGCGGCGCTCGCCGAGCGGCCGGGCTGGTCGGGCCTCAAGGCGGTGCGCGAGGGCAAGGTGATGATCGTCGACGGCAACCAGTACTTCAACCGGCCGGGGCCGCGTCTCGCCGACTCCCTGGAGATCGCGGCCGAGATGCTCCACGGCGACCTGGATCTCGGCCATCGCGGCCGGTCCTGGGTGCCGCTCGCCGCCGCCTAAAGGCCTCAGCCCCTCGGGAAGTTCGGCCGGCCAGGCCCGAGCGCCGCCGCATGCGCCTCGAACCCCTCGTAGAGCGCGAGCGCGCGCGCGTGGCGCGCCAGCGGCGGAAACGCAGCGCGCGTGACTTGCGCCACGGAGATGCGCTTCATGAAGTCGTGCACGCCGAGGGGCGAGTGCGTGCGCGCATGCCCCGACGTCGGCAGCACGGCGTTCGGGCCGAGCAAGAAGTTGGCGAGCGTGAACGGAGTGTAGGGCCCGAGCAGGATCTCCCCGGCGTGCTCGATCTGCGACAGCGTGGCGACCGGCTCCTCGGTGAGCAGCAGGAGATGCTCCGGCGCGTAGTCGTTGACGAAGCGCACGGCCTCCGCCCAGTCGGGCGCCAGAACGATGCCGCCAGACGCCCCGCCGAGCACCGCGGCGACGTAGGAGCGGCGTTCCGCGGACAGCGGCGCGCAGAGCTCCGGCAGCGCGGCGTGCGCCGCTCGGGCGAGCGCGGGGCTGTCGGTCACCAGGTAGGCCGAGCTGTCGGGCCCGTGCTCGGCCTCGATGAGCAGGTCCATGGCGGCGATGCGCGGATCCGCGGCGCCATCGGCCAGCACGATCGATTCGCTCGGGCCGGCCGGCATGCCCGGGTCTATGCGACCGGCGAGCAGCTGCTTCGCCGCCACGACCCAGGGGCTGCCTGGCCCGACGATCTTCGCGCAGCGCGGGACCGTGCTCGTGCCGTACGCAACGGCGGCGACGGCCTGGGCGCCGCCGACCTTGTAGATCTCGTCCACGCCGATCATGGAGGCAGCGACCAGGGTCGCCGGATCCACGCTCGAATCCTCGCCCGGCGGCGTCAGGACGACGATCCGCGGCACGCCGGCGACTCTTGCCGGCACCGTCGTCATCATCAGCACGCTCGGGAACGCCCCCTTGCCGCGCGGGACGTAGCAAGCGACCGAAGGGATCGCCGTCGCCTTCTCGCCGGCCAGCACGCCCGGATGAACCTCGTCGAGCCAGAGGCCCTCGGGCTTCTGGCGCTCATGGAAGGAGCGGATGCTCGCGACGGCGAAGGCCAACGCCTCCCTGACCTCGCGAGACACGCGTGCCTCAGCGGCCGCGAACTCCGACGGCGACACGCGCAAGCCCTCGGCCGTCAGCCCGGCAGCCCCGTCGAGATCGCGGCCGAATCGGACGAGCGCCGCATCCCCCTCGGCCTTGACCGCAGCGATGATCGGCCGGGCACCGTCAAGGAATCGGCCGAGCTCCTCCTCAGAGCGCGCGAGCAGGCGCCCTCGCTCCGTCTCCGACATGTGACGAAGATCCCAGACGTTCGCCGCAAGCGGAGCAGCCTTGGTCATGGCGTCGATGGGATCCTTCCTGATAGCGCTGCGGCCGGTCCTGCCGCGCGGCTGGAAGTCATCTCTTACAGCATCGCCGCCCGAACGCCGTAGCGCCGTGCGCGCATCTCAGGTCGACATGCGCGCGAAGGGCAGGCGGACGACGCGGCTGGCAGGCAGCGTCGCCGAGATCGTGGTTCCCTTTCCGGGCGCGCTCTCGATCGACATGGTTCCGCCATGCAACTCGATGAAGCGGCGGGCCAGCGGCAGGCCGAGGCCCGTCCCCTGGTAGCGGCGGCCGAGGGAGCTGTCGACCTGCCCGAACGGCTCAAGGACGCGCGCCAGGTCCCGCGGCTCGATCCCGATGCCGGTGTCCTTGACCGAGATGTCGACGCCGCCGTCGGCGCGCAACGATCCGCTCACCGTGACCGTCCCTCCGGGCGGCGTGAACTTCACCGCGTTGGACACAAGGTTCAGCAGCATCTGGCGCAGCGCGCGCTCGTCGGCGATCACCAGCGGCAGGTCGGTCGAAGGAGCGACTTCGACGGTCACCTGGCCGGCCTGGGCGCGCGTGCTGACCATGCGCGCGCTGCTTCGCAGCACCTCGGGTATGGCCACCTCTTCCTCGGCGAGCGAGAACCGCCGCGCATCGATCTTCGAGAGGTCGAGAAGGTCGTTGATCAGGCCGAGGAGGTGGGTCGCGCTGTCGTGGATGTCCGTGAGGTACTGCCGGAACTGGGCGACGTTCTGCGGATCCGGCTCCTGGCGCATGATGATGTCCGAGAACCCGATGATGGCGTTGAGCGGGGTCCGCAGCTCGTGGCTCATCGTGGCCAGGAACTCGGATTTCGCCTTGTTCGCCGTCTCTGCGGCAAGCTTCGCCTCGCGCAACTGCGCTTCGGCATCGCGCCGCTCGCCGATCTCGCGGCGCAGGACCTCGTTGGTCGCCCCGAGCTCGGCCGTGCGCGCGTCGATCAGCGCCTCGATCTCCCGCCCGCGCAGGAAGTAGCCGTACAGGTAGAGGGTCAAGGCAAGGGTCAGCGCGGCCCCGCCGGCGCCAGCCAGTATTCCCTGCCACGAGAGCGGCATCGCCGCCGGGTCCACGCGCGGCAAGAAGATCGCGATCCAACGCTCGCCGCCGAACTCGATCGTCCGGCGCATGGCGCGGGACTGGGAGATCACCGCGGCCGCGTCAGCCATCCCCGGCAGTCCCCCGCCGCGCGCCACGATCCGCTCGGCGGGCGGCGCGACCGGGTCGATGACGTACACGTCGAAGCCGGTCGCTCGATCGACGGGAATGATCGCGGCCAGCATGTCCTGCACGCGCAGGATCGCCATGACATAGCCCAGCAGCGCGGAGCGCCTGATGTCGATCACGCCGAGGTCGGCATGCGCCGCATAGACCGGGACGATGGCGCGCAGAGCCAGCTGGCCGCCCTCTGAAGGCGGCAGGCGCAGGCGGCCGGCGATCAGCGGCACGCCGAGATCGCGCGCGACGTCGAGCGCGCTCCGCCGAGCAGGCTGGGATGCCAGGTCGAATCCCAGGATCTCGGTTTCCTGCTTGTCAGGCGCGGCCATGTAGACGGGGAAGTGCTCCGCGCGTTCGACGGCGGGAATCGAGCGCCCGTCCTCATCGACCTCCCAAAGGCGGAACGACGCGTGCCCGTCACGCCGCGCCGCGGCTTCATAGGCGCTCCGCTCCAGGCCGACGACGCGCGGCAGCCAGAAGATCGCGTGGATGCCGCGGTAGCGAGCCAGGACGTCGCTCGCGGTCGCGCGGAACTGCGCGCGATCCGTCATGGCCGGGAATTGCATCAGCTCGGACATCGGCGCCAGTCCGCCGAGATAGCCCTCGACGCCGCGCTGCAGGACCGTCGCCTCCGCGTCCGCCGCGCTCTCGACGCGACTGCGCGCATCCGCGTCGGCCTGGCCCTGGATCTGCAGGTAGAGCACGGACGACGCCGCCAGGCCGGCCGCAAGGAAAAGCCACGCGAAGACGTGCTGGCCCACGGAGACGCCACGGGCCATTCGCGCCAGGAATGTCGAGAGCTTTGCCATGCCGCCGCGAAGGCTGCTCGAGCGCACGCCGGGACTGCGTCATGCGCGCGAGAACGAGACAGGACGATACCGGATGGGCGTAGCCCTCGCCATCAATTGATTGCCGCGGCAGGCACTTGCCCCTCCCGAAGCGCACTCGGCCCAGGCGCCGTCGCGCGGCACTTCCCGCGGGAGGCAGCTTGACTCCCGCCCCCCGCCGCAGCACATTCCGCCCGCATGCCACGAACGCTCCGCGAGCAAGGCTCGGGAGCGCCGCCAGTCCGCGAGTTTCGCGCACTGGCGTTTTTTCGTTTGGGGCACACAGGACGGGTAGCAGGTCGCCGACACGATGTTCGAGACCCTGGGAAACAGGCTGACCGCGGTCTTCGACCGCCTGAAGCGGCGCGGCGTGCTCGCCGAAGCCGACGTCGGCGAAGCCCTGCGCGAGGTCCGGATCGCGCTGCTCGAGGCCGACGTCGCCCTTCCCGTGGTCAAGGACTTCATCGCCAAGGTGAAGGAGCGCGCGGTCGGGCAAGAGGTCGTGCGCTCGGTCACGCCGGGCCAGATGGTCGTGAAGATCGTGCACGACCATCTGGTCGAGACGCTGGGCGGCGACGCGGTCGCGATCGATCTGGCGGCCCAACCGCCGGTGCCGATCCTCATCGTCGGCCTGCAAGGCTCGGGCAAGACGACCTCGACGGCGAAGCTGGGCCTGCGCCTGAAGGACAAGGAGCGCAAGAAGGTCCTGATGGCGTCGCTCGACGTCCATCGTCCGGCAGCCCAGGAACAGCTCAAGATCCTCGGCGCCCAGGCCGGTGTCGACACGTTGCCGATCGTGCCGGGCGAGAAGCCGGTGGCGATCGCGCTGCGGGCGCTGGAGACGGCACGGCTGCAAGGCTACGATGTCCTGCTGCTCGACACGGCCGGACGGCTGTCGATCGACGAGGAGCTGATGGCGGAGGTCGCAGCCGTGCGCGATGCGACGCGGCCGGTCGAGACTCTGCTGGTCGCCGACGCCATGACGGGCCAGGACGCAGTCAACACGGCCCAGAACTTCCACGCGCGCCTCGGCCTCACCGGCATCGTGCTCACGCGAGTCGACGGAGACGCGCGCGGCGGCGCTGCGCTGTCGATGCGCGCGGTGACGGGGCAGCCGATCAAGCTCATCGGCGCGGGCGAGAAGCTGGACGCGCTGGAGGTGTTCCACCCCGGGCGCATCGCCGGGCGCATCCTCGGCATGGGCGACGTCGTCGGCCTCGTCGAGAAGGCGATGGAGACGGTCGACCGCGACGAGGCGGAAGCGCTGGCGCTGAAGATGCAGAAGGGCGGCTTCGACCTCGACGACATGGTCAAGCAGCTCCGCCAGATGCGCAAGATGGGCGGCGTCTCCGGCCTGATGGGCATGCTGCCCGGCGTGGCGAAGGTGAAGAGCCAGCTCGCCGACGCGAACATCGACGACCGCATGCTGAAGCGCCAGGAGGCGATCATCCTGTCGATGACGCCGCGCGAGCGGCGCGACGTGAAGCTGCTCAACGCCTCGCGCAAGCGCCGCGTCGCCGCCGGCTCCGGCACGAAGGTCGAGGACATCAACCGCCTGATCAAGCAGTTCCTGCAGATGCAGGACATGATGAAGAAGATGAACAAGCTCGGGAAGAAGGGGCTGATGCGCTCCGGCTTCGGCGGCATGCTGCCGCCGGGCGGGCTGCGCTGACCCCGCCACGACCGACCGGGCCGACCGACGACCAGCACGCAGACTCAAACGGAAAGGACACGCAGAGATGAGCTTGAAGATCCGCATGGCGCGCGGCGGGATGCGCAACCAGCCCTTTTACCGCATCGTCGTCGCCGACAGCCGCTCGCCGCGCGACGGCCGCTTCATCGAGAAGGTCGGGCACTACAACCCGATGCTGCCGCGCGAGCACAAGGAGCGCGTGGTGATCGACCTCGAGCGCTGCAAGTACTGGATGGGCGTCGGCGCCCTCCCGAGCGACCGCGTCACGCGCTTCCTGGCCGATGCGGGCGTCATGGAGAAGCCGAAGCACCGCGAGACGCCGAAGAAGTCGGCGCCGCGCGCCAAGCGCGTCGAGCGCGAGAAGGCTGCCGCAGGCAAGCCGGCCGAGGGCGAGAAGAAGCCCGAGGAGCAGAAGGCGGGCTGATCGGAGGCCTGAGTCGGGCGGCTGCCGATCCGGCGCGCCCGGCGCTGCGGCCGGGCGGAGACCATCATGCCGAAAGCCGAAGCGCCCGCGCCGCTCGTCCTGCTCGGCCAAGTCGTCGGCGCGCATGGCGTGCGCGGCGCGGTCAAGATCCGCAGCTTCACGCAGGAGCCGACGGACATCGCCGCGTACGGCCCGCTGCGCGACAAGGCCGGCTCGCGGAGCTTCAAGCTGCGCGTGCTCGGCGTGGCGCGCGGCAATGTCCTGGCGACCGTGTCAGGTGTCGCGGATCGCGACGCAGCGGAGGCCATGCGCGGGCTGGAGCTCTTCGTGGCACGCGCGAGCCTGCCGCCGCCGGACGAGGACGAGTACTACCTGGCCGACCTGGTCGGGCTGAGCGCCGTGCGCAGCGACGGATCGACCTTCGGCCGCGTCGCGGCCGTGCATGATTTCGGTGCCGGGACGCTGCTCGAGGTCGAGCGCGAGGGGGCAGGCTCGCTGCTGCTGCCGTTCAACCGCGCCTGTGTCCCCGTGGTCGACCCTTCGGCCGGACGGGTGGTCGTCGAGCCGCCGGAGAGCCTGCTCTCCGCGGCCGCCGCGGAGGATTCGGAGCCCGCCGACCCGCCGGAGGGTGCGTGATGGCGGCGCGCCCCTGGCATGCGGTCGTGCTGACCCTGTTTCCCGAGATGTTCCCCGGCCCTCTCGCCGCTTCGCTGGCTGGCAGGGCGCAGACCGAGGGGCTCTGGCACCTGGAAACGCTGGACATCAGGGACTTCGCACGCAATAAACACCGCTCCGTCGATGATGCCCCGTTCGGCGGCGGCAGCGGCATGGTCATGCGGCCTGACGTCGTGGCCGCAGCGGTCGATGCGGCGCTGTCGCAGGCCCCGCCGGGCGCACCGGCGGTGTACCTCTCCCCGCGCGGGACGCGGCTTGACCAAACCCTGGTGCGCGAATTTGCCGCCGGGCCGGGTCTGGTGCTCTTGTGCGGGCGCTACGAGGGCGTCGATCAGCGCGCCATCGAGGCGCGCGGGCTCAGGGAGGTGAGCCTCGGGGATTTCGTGCTGTCGGGCGGCGAGCCCGCGGCGCTGGCTTTGATCGATGCCTGTCTGCGGCTGCTGCCAGGCGTGGTGGGCAGCGCGGGGTCGCTGGCGGAAGAGAGTTTTGAAGGGGATCTCCTGGAGTATCCCCACTACACGCGGCCGCAGGACTGGGACGGGCGGCCGGTACCGGAGGTGCTGCTCTCCGGCCACCATGCGAAGGTGGCGGCGTGGCGGCGGGCAGAGGCTGAGAAGATCACGCGCGAACGGCGGCCGGACCTGTGGGACCGATACGCCGCCGCGCACGGAACTGAACGGTTGGCGCAAGCGCGCCGCGGCAAGAAGGGGCCGAAGGGCCAGGAGGACGAGCGATGAACCCGATCATCCGCGAGATCGAGACGGCCGAGATCGGCAAGCTAACCGCTGAGCGGCCGGTGCCTGAGTTCACGCCGGGCGACACGGTGCGCGTCGCGATCAAGGTCGTCGAGGGCGAGCGCGAGCGCCTGCAGGCCTTCGAGGGCGTTTGCATCGCCAAGCGCAGCGCCGGGCTGAACTCCAACTTCACGCTGCGCAAGATCTCCTACGGCGAGGGCGTCGAGCGCGTGTTCCCGACCTTCTCGCCCCGCGTCGCGACCATCGAGGTCGTGCGCCGCGGCGACGTGCGCCGCTCGAAGCTCTATTACCTGCGCGGCCTGCGCGGCAAGTCCGCGCGCATCGCCGAGCAGACCACCGGCTACGCCGCGAAGCTCGAGGACGCGGCTGCCGAAGCGGCCCACGCAGCCGCTCAGGCCGCCGCAGACGCGGCGCCCAAGGTCGAGGCCGCGCCGAAGCTGTCGAAGGCCGAGGCCAAGGCCAAGAAAGCCGAGGCGAAGGCCGAGGCGAAGAAGGCGAAGAAGGCCGAAGCGGCGAAGGGCTGAGGGTCGGGCTCAGCTCGCCTCCCGTTCACGCTTCTCCGCGCGGATCATCGCCTCGATCGCGAGGCGGTCGGCGGCATCCTTGGGACGCAGCGTCTGCTTCGTCCTGAGCAGCGCCGGCAGGGACAGGACGCGAACCGGCGTGCCGTCGTCCAGCTCCGCGACGATGACGTCGCTCTCGACCTCGTCATAGGTGATGCCGCAGGCGACGGGCAGGACGTCGACGACATACTCGTCGAGAATGCGGATCACGCCGAGCTGGCCCGTCTCCGCGTCGCGCGGGAAGGGATCGAGCTCGCCGATCGCCTCCCGCGACCCGCCGTCGGGCAGGCGCGAGAGCGCGCGGACCCAGCGCGCATTGTTCTCGGGCGTCGTCCGGACGAGCAGGTCGATATCGCCGGTCCGTCGCATGTAGCCGTGCACGTTGAGCGCCATGCCGCCGATCAAGGCATATTCGACGGCCTCCGCGGCAAGAGCCTGCAGGACGAATCGCAGATCCTTCAGCGTCGGATCGCGCGCAATCGGTCCAGCGCTCGGCTCTCCCGGGCTCAACGCTTGGCCCGGAACAGCGGACGGCGCGCCCGCGCCATGTCCTCGATCGCTGCCGAGTCCGCTTCCTCATGGGTGCGGTAGCGGAAGATCCCGCGCTTGCCGAGCGCCCGGAGCCCGCCGGGCTCGTCGAGGAATGCCATCTGGTCCGCCGTGAGGCGCACCTTGCCGCCGCGGATGACGCTCGGACCGAGCTCAGCCTTCCGCGTTCCCAGATAGCGCCCGATCTTCTCGTCGTGCAGGGCCATGGGCCGCCTCCCGTCCTGCACAATCTGAGCGTCCGGCTTTCCAGGATCAATGCCCCTTGCCGTCCGCCCCCGGATACCGCCACCCGTCCGGTCCCGGCGGCAGCGGGTCGGGGCGCGTGAACAGCTCGATGGTCGCGACGAGCTGGCCGTGGTCGGATTCCGGATGGACAGTCCGGTTCGGGTCGCGCGGCGGCACCTTCTTGCGCGGCTTCAGGAACTCCTCGCGGTCGACCAGGTGGTCGTTCAGGTACTGCACGTACTTGACGCGGCCGAGCGTGCCGCGCCCGCCGATCAGCTCGCGCGACACGTAGATGTGGTCGATGGAATCGTAGCGGCCCTCGTGGATGTAGGTGTAGCCGACGTCGCGCAGGGTCCGCCGCGCGAACAGCTCGTGCACGCTCCAGAGCCGGTAGTGGTCGACGAAGGCCGCCATGGCGACCTCGTCGTCGCCGACCTCGGACCCCAGCCACAGCTCGCCAGCCGCGATCTCGTTGGTCACGGACGGCACGATGTCGTTGAGATCGCCCATCAGGATGACCGGCAGGCGCTCGGTGCGGCGCATCTCGATGACGTGATGGCGCAGGGCGGCTGCTTCCGCGGCGCGACGCACCAGCGACACGGCCTGGCCAGCCGCGAGCCACTTCAGGTCGCGCTCGACGCCCGTCTCGATCACCGGGCGCTTCGACTTCAGGTGCGCCACCAGCAGGATCGCCTCGACGCCGCGGTCGAGCTCGACATAGGCCTTCAGCACCGGGCGCGAGAAGGTGCCGACCTCGTCCGGGTTCTCCACCGGCTTGCCGCGCAGCTGCTTGTCGAGCGCCGCCCTGAACAGGAAGCGGAACGCCGGGTCGTCCGGGAACTTGGTGATCGACGGCGCGAAGCGGATCGGGCGGCGGCTGGCGATGGCGCAGCGCGGGCTGCGGGCGCGGAAGGCCAGCTCGCCCGTCGGCTCGTTCTCGCCGACATGCGGGACATGCAGCGTCCAGCCCGGACCGCCCTCGCGATACCCCGCGAAGGCATCCTCCAGGCCGTCGGCATGGAAGACCTCCTGGAAGCCGATCACGTCGGCGTCCAGGCGCTCGATCTGGCCGCGCACCCAGGCGACCTTGCGCGCATAGTCCGCCTCGCCGTAGCGCTCGCCGTCATGGAACGGCACGCCGGCGCGTACGAGGTTCTTCAGGTTGAAGCTGGCGATCCGCGTCGTCCGTCCCATGGCGTCACTCGAAGTCCGATTCCGGGACGTCGATCCTGCCGGTCGCACGGCGTTGCCGCAGCAACTAAAGACGACGGCCCGCCGCGGAAACGCCGCGGCGGGCCGGGACAGCGGTTCGGGCAGGCGCCTGATGGGCGCCCGCTCCGCGTCAGAACTTGTAGCCGACGCCCAGGCCGATGATCCACGGATCGAGATCGACGTCCGCCTTGATCGCGCCGCCGTTGACCTTGCCATCGACGTTCAGGAACAGCTTCTTGACGTCGAAATTGGCGTACCAATTGCCCTGGATGTTGACGTCGATGCCGGCCTGCAGGGCGACGCCGACGCCATTGTCGATCTTCAGGCCGGTGATGCCGGCTCCGCGATTGGGCTTCTCGTCGAAGAAGAACGACACGTTCGCGCCGAGCCCGACATACGGGCTGAAGCGCTCGCGCGGCATCGGGTGGTACTGCACCGTGACCGTCGGCGGCAGGAGCCAGGTCGAGCCGAGAGTCGGACTGCCGATCGTCGTGCCCTTGGCCTTGATGTCGTGCTTGGTAGCCGCCGCGATCAGCTCGACCGCGAAGTTGTCGGTGAAGAAGTACGAGATGTCGAACTCCGGGGTCGCCGTGTTCGTCGCATCGATCGAGCCGCCGATCACGCTGACGCTGGACGACTCGTCCGGGATCACGCCGATGCCGCGAAGGCGCAGCATGAGATCGCCGGCCTTCTTGCCCTGGGCCTGCTGCGCCGCAGCCGTCCCCTGCGACGCATCGACGGCGGTTGCGGCCGCCACGATCATCGCGACGCTCAGGATCTTTCGCATTCCCTTGTCCTCACACCTGCTCTGCGAGCCACACGATGCGCGCTGCATGTCGCCCATCACTGCGACCGCACGGACACCGACTTGCTCCACGCACTCCAATAGCGGTGATTGGACGTTCGGGGATTGACTTGAATCAACAAGCTTTCGTCCCAGAGTATTGGTCATCTCCTTATTTGTTGCAAATGAACAACAATGAGATGTCCGACCGAAATGTTCAGCCTCTATTCTTGATATAGATGCTCGGAGATCGGGACCTGGCGCAAATCCGCTGAACAAGGCCGCTTGCTACTCGGCCGCAAGCTTCCGCGCCGACCCGTCCGCACGCAGCTCCGCAAGCAGCTCCGCCTCGCGATCCGCAGCACGCACCATGCTCGCCGCGCGGACATGGCCGAAGCCCCTGATCGAATCCGGCACGGCGGCCAGAGCCGTGGCGACGGCATGGTTCGCCGGGGCGAGCCGCCCAGCGGCCTCGTCCATGACGACCTCGTACCGACGGGCGAGACGGCGCTCAGCACGACGTTCAGCGGTGCGGCCGAAGGGATCGAAGGGTGTCCCGCGGAGCACCCGCAAGCGCGCGAGCACGCGGAAGGCCCAGATCATCCAAGGCCCGTAAGCGCTCTTGAGCGCATGCCCGGTGGCGGGGTCCCGGCGAGCGAGCAGGGGCGGCGCGAGGTGGAAGCGGACGCTCCAGTCCCCTTCGTAGCGAGCCGCAATGCGCCCGAGGAAGCCATTGTCCGCGAACAGCCGCGCCACCTCGTACTCGTCCTTGACGGCCATCAGCTTGAAGAGGCACTTGGCCGCCGCCAGGGCGAAGCCGCTGCGCCCGGGCGCGCGCTGCGCCTCGGCCGCGGCCATGCGCGCCACGAAGCGCGCATAGCGCTCCGCATAAGCCTGATCCTGGTAGGCCGTCAGATAGTCAACGTTGCGCTCGACGACAGTCTCAAGCGTTTCGACGCGGGGTGCGAGACTGCCGCCAACTTCGTGCCGGGAACCTAGAGCGCGGTTCACGGCATCGCGATCATGCGCTGCCAGACGTCCCCAGCGGAAAGCACGCTTGTTGAAGGCGATCGCGACGGCGTTGAGCTCGATGGCGCGCTCGATCGCTGCGGCCGACAGCGGCACCAAGCCGCGTTGCCAGGCGAAGCCGAGCATGAACAGGTTGACGCCGATCGAGTCGCCGAGCAGCTCGGTCGCGATCCGGCCGGCGTCGACGATCTCGAGTCGCTGCGGGCCGATTGCGTCGGCAATGCGGCGGCGCAGCTCCGCGGCGGGGAACCGGTAGGTCGGCGACTGCCGCGTGAAGGCCGCGGTGACCGTCTCCTGGGCATTGACGATCGCCTGCGTCCTTCCCTCTGCTGCGCGCGTCAGCGCTTCCACCTCGGCCGTGACGACGAGATCGCAGCCGAGCAGAAGGTCAGCCTGCCCGTCCGGGATGCGCGCCGCATGCACCTGCGCGCGCGACGGGCCGATGCGCACATGGGAGAAGACCGTGCCGCCCTTCTGGGCCGCCCCGGTCATGTCGAGCACGGCGACGCCGCGGCCTTCGAGATGCGCTGCCATGCCGACCAGCGCGCCTATCGTGACGACGCCCGTGCCGCCCACGCCCGTCACGAGGATGCTCCAGATTCCCGAGACCGGCGGCAGGTCGGGCTCCGGCAGGCGATCGAGCGCTGCCTCAACAGCGGGATCGGGAGCCCGCCGCTTCAGCTGCCCGCCATGCACGGTGACGAAGCTCGGGCAGAACCCCTTGAGGCACGAGAGGTCCTTATTGCAGCTCGACTGGTCGATCGCCCGCTTGGTTCCGAACGGCGTCTCGACAGGCACGATGGAGAGGCAATTGGACTGGATCGAGCAATCGCCGCAACCCTCGCACACCGCCTCGTTGATGAAGGCGCGGACCGGAGGATCGATCATGGCGCCGCGCTTGCGCCGCCGCCGCTTCTCTGCGGCGCATGTCTGGTCGTAGACCAGGATCGTGACGCCGGGCACCGCGCGCAGCTCGCGCTGCACGGCGTCAAGCTCGTCGCGGTGGCGGACCGCCACGTCGGCCGGAAAGGCGCCGCTCGGGTACTTCGCAGGCTCGTCCGAGACCACGACGATCCGTCGCGCCCCCTCCGCCGCGCACTGCCGCACGATCCCGCCGACCGTCAGGGTGCCATCGACCGCCTGGCCGCCCGTCATGGCGACGCCGTCGTTGTAGAGGATCTTGTAGGTGATGTTGACGTCTGCCGCGATCGCCTGGCGGATGGCGAGAAGGCCGGAGTGGAAGTACGTGCCGTCGCCGAGGTTCTGGAACAGGTGCGGCAGCTTGCTGAACGGCGCCATGCCCACCCATTGCGCCCCTTCGCCGCCCATCTGCGTCAGGCCGAACGTCTCGCGCTCCATCAGCCGCGCCATGATGTGGCAGCCGATGCCTGCAGCCGCCTTGCTGCCCTCCGGCACGCGCGTCGACGTGTTGTGCGGGCAGCCCGAGCAGTAGTGCGGCGGCCGCTTGAACGCGGCCGGCTCGACCGACGTTCCGCGACCGGCCGGGCCGAGGCCGGCGCAACGCGCCTGGAGCGCGTCGCCGGCCAGGCCGAGCCTCCCGAGCCTTGCCACGATGACGCGAGCGACGTGCAGCGGGTCGATCTCGCCGACGATCGGCAGCAGGGATGCGCCCTCCTCGTCAGTCTTGCCGATGACCCGCGGCGCGCCTGCCCGCCCGTACAGCGCATCCTTGACCTGGCCCTCGATCAGCGGGCGCTTTTCCTCGACGACCAGGATCTCCTCGAGGCCGGCGGCGAATGCCCGCAAGCCGACAGGGTCGAGCGGCCAAGTCAGACCGACCTTGTAGAGCCGGATGCCGAGCCTCTCCGCCGCCGCGGCATCAAGGCCGAGCTGAGCGAGCGCTTCCAGCGCGTCGAGATAGGTCTTGCCGCTGACGAGGATCCCCAGGCGGGCGCCGGGTGCCGATCCGAACGTGACGCGGTCGATCCGGTTCGCGCGCGCGAAAGCTTGCGCCGCCGGCAGCTTGTGGCCGTACAGCCTTGCCTCCGGCTGCCACCAATCGTCGGAAAGGCGCAGGTGCAAGCCGCCCGCCGGCAGCGCGAGCCCTTCGGGCTGCACGATCGCGATGTCGTGGCCCGCTGCGGCATCGATCGAGGCTGAGCTGTCGATCGCCGAGGTGAGCGCCTTGAAGCCGATCCAGCAACCACTGAAGCGCGACAGTGCCCAGCCGAGGATCCCGAAGGTGGCGAACTCGATCATGCCCGCCGGCGCGAGCACTGGAATGCCGGCGTCCATGAACGCATAGTCCGATTGGTGCGGCAGCGTCGACGACTTGGCAGCGTGATCGTCGCCCGCTACCAGGAGCACGCCGCCGAGCGGCGCGGTGCCGGCGGCATTGCCGTGCTTGAAGACGTCGCCGCAACGGTCGACGCCGGGGCCCTTGCCGTACCAGAGGGCGAACACGCCATCGACATGGGCGTCGCCGAACGCGTTGACCTGCTGCGTCCCCCAGATCGCCGTCGCCGCCAGGTCCTCGTTGACGCCCGGTCGGAAGACTACGCCGCTATCGCCCGCCACGCGCTGAGCTTGCCAGAGCGCCTGGTCGAGGCTGCCGAGCGGCGAGCCGCGATAGCCGGAGACGTAGCCTGCGGTCCGCAACCCTGCCCGCTCGTCGCGCCGTTTTTGGACGAAGGGCAGGCGCGCGAGCGCCTGCGTCCCCGTCAGGTAGATCGCGCCTTGCTCCAGCGCGAACTTGTCGTCGAGCGACACCGTTGCGAGCTTTGCCGCCATCGCCGCCTCCGATGCGTTGCGTCCTGGCGCCGGCTCAGTATGCGCCGGAGTACCGCTGGCGGTGAGTCGCGGCGTGCAAGTGATCGATCATGGTGATGAAATCGAAGACCGGCACGCCGACGGCGTCCTGGACCGCGCGCGCATAGGGCGGGAGCATGGAGCACTCCAGCAGGATCGCGCCTAGATCAGGATGCTGGCGCGCGATGTCGCGCGTCACGGCGACCACCTCGGACTCGACCAGATCGGAATCGATGCTGCCCTTCTCGTCGAACACCGCGGTCTTGAACTCCGGCTGGTCCTGCAGCCCGCGGATGATCAGCGCGTTGGCCGGCGCGATGCCCGCGCGCTTGAGGAACTGCGGCGTCAGGTTCGTCGAATCCGCGGTGATCACGGCGATCGGCCGCGAGGGCGCAAGGCTCGCCGCGATCATCGGCAGTTGCAGCAGGCTCGACATGCATACGGGGATGCGCACGGCGTCCCGCACGGCGTCCTGGAACTGCAGCATGAAGCCGCAATCGCTGCTGATCGCCCGCACGCCCTGGCGTTCCAGCTCGACAGCCGCTGCCGCGACCGCCTGGGCAAGGTCGGGGGCGCCGCGCAGGCACGCCGCCGTGGAGAGTCCCGGCACAGCCTTGTAGATCACCGGGTAATCGTAGGTATCGGCATTGTCGACGTCGCCCGGGATGAAGGGCAGCGAGCAGTCCAGCTGCAGGATGCCCACGGCGATGCCGTAGTTCCGCGCTCCGCGGCGAGTCTTGAAAATAGGCATGCGGCCCCTCGGTCATCGCTTCCTTGCGCCGGTCGGTGCCGGTTCAGGTGAACACTATTTCAGACTGCCGGATCGCGCCAAGGCCTTGCGCGCAGACTGCACGGCACCGATCCACGGCGCCGCAGCGCGGTGGGCTTGACGTGCCGACGCTATCGCGCCACACCCGGCCTCTGATCTGGGCTTGGATGCCGGGGAGAGACCGCTCATGGCCGCGCCGCGCACTCTGTTCGACAAGATCTGGGAGAGCCATGTCGTCCACAAGGACGCGGACGGCGTCTGCCTCCTCTACATCGACCGCCATCTCGTGCACGAGGTCACCAGCCCGCAGGCCTTCGAGGGGCTGCGCGCCGCCGGGCGCAAGGTGCGCCGGCCCGAGGCGACCCTGGCAGTTCCCGACCACAACGTGCCCACGACCGATCGCTCCAAGGGCATCACCGACCCGGAGTCGCGCATCCAGGTCGAGACGCTGCGCGAGAACTGCAAGGAGTTCGGCGTCCCGCTCTACGACGTCGACGACATCCGCCAGGGCATCGTGCACGTGATCGGGCCGGAGCACGGCTTCACGCTGCCCGGCACGACGGTCGTCTGCGGCGACAGCCATACGGCGACGCACGGCGCGTTCGGCGCGCTCGCCTTCGGCATCGGCACGTCCGAGGTCGAGCACGTGCTCGCCACGCAAACGCTGATCCAGCGTCCCGCCAAGAACCTGCTGATCAAGGTCGAGGGCAGCCTGCCCTTCGGCTGCACGGCGAAGGACCTGATCCTGGCCATCATCGGCAAGATCGGCACGGC
>JAEULF010000035.1 GCA_016793965.1 Alphaproteobacteria bacterium
CGACCGTGAACCTCTCGCTCGGCCAGGCGACCGATCTCGGCGGCAGCGCGGACACTCTGGTCAGCATCGAGAACGTGGACGGCAGCGACGTCGACGACACGCTCATCGGCGGCAGCGCCGGCAACATGCTGATGGGCGGCAACGGCACGGACAGCATCGACGGCGCCGGCGGCGACGATTGGCTGCAGGGTGGCGCCGGGCCGGATTCCATCGATGGCGGGCTCGGCAACGACACGGCGGACTACAGCCAGTCCTCCGGGCTGGTCGGGGTCGACCTGGCGAACGGCGTGGCGACCGGCGGCGAGGCGTCCGGCGACGTGCTGGCGAACATTGAGCACGTGCAGGGGTCGAACTTCTCGGACCTGCTGCGCGGCGACGGGCAGGGCAATCGCCTTCTCGGCGCCAGCGGAGACGACTCCCTTTCCGGCGGGCTCGGCGCCGACACGCTCGATGGCGGCGCTGGCGACGACGTGCTGCACCTCGACTCTGCCGCTGACCCGGACGACCAGTTCATCGGCGGCAACGGCACGGACGGCCTGGTGTTCGACGCCGGCTCGGTGGGTCTCGACCTCACGGGCCTCGCCAACGGTGCGGTCCAGGGAATCGAGCGCTTCGACCTGACCAACGGCACGCACACCTTGACGCTGGATGCGAGCGACGTGCTGAGCGGCTCGACGGCAACGAACGCGTCGGCCGGCGATCCGTCCTACCTGACCTGGGTCGTCGATGCGGCAGCCAATGACGGCGACGTCGTGCAGCTGGTGATCAGCGGCGGCAGCTGGGCGTCGAACGGCAGCTTCGGCAGCTACGACGTCTGGGAGCATGCCGGCATGGGCGCCAAGGTGCTGGTCGACAGCAACGTGACGGTCAACGTCATCGGGATCTGACCTGGCGCAATTTGCGACCAGGCGGCAACTCCGTCGGCGTCCGTCCGTTTCGCAACCGGAACGTCACTGCCTGCACGTCATGGCCGGGGCGGCGCTGCAGCCAGGCGCTCCAGCGCGGCGGCGAACGCCTCTGCCGCCGCGGCGTTCGCCGCCAGCAACGGCAGCGCGGCCTTGGTCCGCTGCGCAAGGGCGCGCCTTTCGCTCGCGTCGCGCGCCCAGCGCAGCGCCCGGGCGACATAGGTCTCGGCGCTGTCTGCCAAAGTGTCCGCGATGCCAAGCGCCGCCAGGAACCCCGCGGCCACGCGGCCGCGCGGCGCGGCGGTCGGCCAGGTGATCAGGGGCTTGCCGAGCGCCAGCGCTTCGAGAGCCGTGTGTCCGCCGCCGAAGGGGAACGGGTCGAGCACCACGTCGGCGGCATCGACCAGGGCCAGGTACTCCCGCCGTGGCCGCGGCGCGGCGAACACCACTTGGTCGGCGACGGCGATCCCGGCCTTGGCCAGGCGCTCCTCGATCAGGCGGCGCCAGGCGTCGTAGCGCGGCGCCAGCAGCACGAGGCGCGCGGCGCGATCGCCCGACAGGATGGCGGCGAGGACGCGGTCGAAGTCCGGGTGCAGCTTGAACGGCGCCTGCAGGCAGGCGAAGAGCGGCGCGCCCGGCGGGATGCCGAGGACCGCGCGGGCGTCGAGCGCTGCGGGCGCCTCGGCCTCCCACAGCAACGGCGCGTGCGGCAGCCGCAGCAGGGGCTCGCTGAAGCCTGCCTCCGCTCCTGTCCCCGCCATCGCCTCGGCGACAAGGAAGGCATCGATGGTCGGCAGGCCGGTGGTCCCCGGGTGTCCCCAGCCGACGGCCTGCACGGGCGCCAGGCGGTGGCGCGCGAGCAGGTAGGTGAACGGGTCCATGCCGATATCGGCATAGTAGAGCACGTCGAGCCGCGCCGCGGCGACGGCGGCCGCAGCGGGGGCGAGGGCGCGCGGCAGGCGCAGCGTCTCGCCGCCCTGGGCGGCGACGGCGGCGGCCAGCGACTCCGATGCGGCATCCGTCTCGCCGTTGACGAGCATGAGGACTGGCCGGATCCGGCTCGCGGGCATGGCGGCGATCAGCCCGGCGTGCAGGCGCAGGATCGTATGGTCGCGGAAATGGGTCGATAGGAAGCCGACGCGCAGCGGCGCCGCAGCGGCGCGGCCCGCGTCCTCGGCGGGCGTCGCAGCCGGGCCGAACGCATGGTCGAGAGTGCGCGCCTGCAGCTCGAGGAGCGGCCGATCGTCGGCGCCGTGATAGGCCAGGAAGAAATGCGCCGTGCCGAGGGCGTCCAGCGGGTCGGCCCTGAGCGGCGGCGCCGCCGCGAGCGATTCGAGCCCGGCTTCGTAGCGCCGGCGCGACGCCTCGATGGCGCCGGCGCTCCGCATCAGGGGCGGCAGCAGGAGAGCGCGCCGCAGCCGCCAGACATCGGCGGCGGCGCGGCCGCTCGCCGCCGTCGCCGCGGCTTCGGCCGCCGCCATCGCCGCGTCGGCTTCGTCGATCCGGCAGGCCTCGCGCAGGAGGTGGCCGTGCAGCCCATGCGCCCGCGCGCCCAGGGCTGCAAGCCGCGGCGCCCTTGCCAGCGCGGCGGCACGCCCGCAGGTCTCGATCGCGTGGCCGAGCTCGCCTGCGCGCTCCGCGGCCTCGGCCTCGCGCAGCAGGCGCGCGATCAGCGGCAGGTCGGCGGCGGGGCTGGCTGCGGCGCGGCCGGTCGTGCCTCGCGCGGGCGGCGCGCCGATCCTGCGGTCGGTCGTCAGGTGGCCTGCTGGGCCGCAGGGGCCGGCGCCGGCGTCGGCGCCTTCAGGTTCATGCCGGGAATGTACTCGAGCATGCCCATGAAGTTCGGCTTGCGCGGCGTCACGTCGAGCTCGCGCTGGCGCGAGATGATGTCGATGCGCGCTTGCATGGCATTGACGCGGGCGAAGATCTTCTTGATGCGGTCGATGATGTTCGGGTCGCTCTTGAGCGACGAGTCGGTCTGGATCTTGCCCGTCAGCCGGTTGAACTCGCTCACCAAGGCGGATCCCTCGGCGATCGCCGAGGCGCAGCGCAGCGCGATGATCTTGTCGCGCGTGCGGTCGCCCTTCATCTTGTCCCAAGCGAGCACGAACCGCATCGCGCCGGCCTTGCCGAACATGCGGTCGAGGATCGCCGTCTTGGCGCCGTGGTCGGTCTCGGAGAGCGTGAAGGCGAGCTGCTCGTCGAACTCCAGCGTGACCTGGTGGCCAGGCTTCTGCATGCGGCTCGATGCCGCCTCGATGATGGCGTCGACGTTGCGGCCGCGCGCCAGGTTCTCGATCAGGTCGAGCACCGCGCTCTTGCGCGACGCGAAGACCGGCTCGCCGCCCGTGTACACCGTGATCCAGTCGTTCTCCGGATCGGCGACCGGGTTGTTGCGCACCTCGTCCTCGTAGGCGTCGGTCAGGCCCTTGATCGCATTGTCGTTGTTCATCGCGCCCCATTTCTGGATCTGCTCGCAGATCATGGCGGCGACGACCAGCGTCATCGGCAGCGAGCGGCCGCGCACCACGGAGGTCTTCACCGTGGTGCCGCCCTCGATGTTCTTGGTGGAGAGGCTGACCACCATCCGGTTGCTGCCGATCTTCTCGATCTGGGCAGCGTCCGCCGGCGCGCCATTGGGGAGCGTCTTGACCCGCAGCATCTCGCGGGTGATCGCCATGGAGACACCGGGAAAAGCCATGCTCTACCGTCCCACCTTCGGGCCCGTTCCGGCCCTGCTGCGCCGAACGCGCCGCCGGTCTCCGGCCGCGCGCCCCCAATGCCCCCTGCGGGCGGGCGCTGTCAGCGCTCGCCGTCGCTCCGCACTCTAGCTTCCCCGGGCGTAGGAGGACACAGAACGCCCCCGGAAAGTCAAGCGCTCCGAGAGGTTACTGCCCGTCGGCGGGCGCCAACGCGTCAATGGTGTGGCGCGCCACCATCAACTCCTCGTCGGTCGGCACCACATAGGCGGAAACCCGTGCGCCCGGCCGCGTGAGCCGCGGACCGTGGCGCGCGTTGGCGTCCGCGTCGAGGTCGAGGCCGAGCCAGGCCAGTCGGGTGACTACCTTCGCGCGAATCGCCGGCGCGTTCTCGCCGATGCCGGCAGTGAAGACGAGCCCGTCCAGGCCGCCGAGCAGCGCTGCCATGCCGCCTGTCTCCTGCACGACCCGCTGGACGAACAGCTCGATCGCTTCGGCGGCGCGCGGATCGCGACTCGACAGCAGCATCCGCATGTCGTGGCCGAGCCCGGACACGCCCTTCAGCCCGCTCTCGTGGTAGAGCAGCCGCTCGACGCTGGCGGCGTCCATGCGGCGCTGCTGCAGCAGTTAGAGCACGACGCCGGGATCGATGCTGCCGCAACGCGTGCCCATCATCAGCCCGTCGAGCGCCGTGAATCCCATGGTCGTCGCGACGCTGCGCCCGTCGCGCAGCGCGCACAGGCTTGCGCCGTTGCCGAGATGCGCGACGACGACCCGGCCGCGCGCGATCTCCGGCGCCACGGCGGCGAGCCGACCGGCGACGTACTCGTAGGACAGGCCGTGGAAGCCGTAGCGCCTGATGCCCTCGTCGTGCAGCGCGCGCGGCAGCGGCAGCCGGTCGATCGTGCCGGCATGGCCCTGGTGGAAGGCGGTGTCGAAGCAGGCGACCTGCGGGATGTCCGGGCGGAGCCGGGCGAGCCGCTCGATCGGCTCGAGGTTGTGCGGCTGGTGCAGCGGCGCCAGCGGGATGAGGGCGCGCAGGTCGGCGAGGATTGCGGCATCGACCCGCACCGGGGCGGCGTAGCGCACCGCGCCGTGCACGACGCGGTGCCCGACCCCGACGACCGGCGTGCCGTCCGTCTGCTTGTCGATCCAGCCGAGCAGCCAGCCGAGGCAGGCATCGTAGTCGGCGGCGCCGCGCTGGCCGGCCTCGCGGCCCCAGCGCGTGTCGCGCAAGACATCGCCGTCGGCGCTGCGCACGATCAGCCGCGCCGCGCCGCCGATGCCCTCGACCTGGCCAGTCATCTCGAGCGAGGGAATGCCGCTCGCGACGTAGAAGAGCGAGAACTTGACGCTGGACGAGCCGGCGTTGAGCGCGAGCAGCAGGCCGTTCACGGGCACCTCGGCGGTCGGGTGGTTCATCCTAGCGGGTGCGCGCCTTCCCGGCATCCATCCGCTGCGTGCGCATCCCTCTTGCCAGGGAGCGCGGGTTGAGGCTCATGCTGGCGGCGTCGGACGCAGGGACGGCGGTTCCTGCCTCAAGGAGCGAGGCGGCGATGATGGACCAGGATGGTGGCGCTGCGGCGCGGGGATCGGCGAGCAAGGTGCGGGCGGTCGTGACGGGCGTCGCCGCTCTCGTGGCGGTGGGGCTGCACGCGCCGGGCGGCGCGGCCGCGCAGACGCCGGGCGCCGCGCAGACGCCGGGCGCCGCCGTCGCGCAGGCGCCGGGGAGCGCCGGCCGCACGGCCGAGCCGGTGGGAGCGGTGCAGCGCGTCAAGGGCGCGGCCGAGCTGCACCCCGTGAACGGTCGCCAGAAGCTGCTGGCGCCCGGCGACCGCGTCTTCCTGCAGGACCGCATCCTGACCAAGTCGAACGGCCAGGCGCTGCTGCAGCTGCGCGACGGCGCGGTGCTGACGGTCGGTCCAGACGCCGAGATCACGGTCGACAGCTTCGTCTACGATCCGAACCGGAGCGGCGGCGATGCTGCCCTCTCCGTGCTGCGCGGCACGTTCCACTTTCTCTCCGGTCGGATCGCGAAGTTTCGGCCGGACGGCACGCGCATCAAGGTGCCGGTCGGCACGATCGGCGTCCGTGGCACGGTCGCCGCGGGCGAGATCACGGGTGCCGCGGGGCAGGGGCTCGCGCTCGTGCTGCTCGACCCGCAGGGCTACCAGGGCGGCGCCATGGTGCTGACCACGGCGGGCGGCACGGCGACCTTGGTCAACGCGCTCGACGGCGTCGATGTCCGCGACGGCTCCCAGGCGCCGCAGGCCGGGGCGTGGTCGCCGCAGCGCGCCAACCAGCTGCTCGGACGCATGGGCATGCAGCTCGCCCAGGCGCCGGCCGCCCCTGCGCCGGCCGCCCCTGCGCCGCCGCCGGCAACGGGCGCCACCAGCGTCCCGCAGGACGCCGACCCGATGGGCCCGGTCCGGTTCTCCT